>CBIHQL010000521.1:0-3612 GCA_966211855.1 uncultured bacterium | reverse complement strand
TTACACCCCGAAGGGCCACAGCGCGTCACAGTATGGGCACAAGATGACCCACACGATCTCGCAAAACCCAGAGGTAAGCAAGATTGGCAATTAGAAGCGCATAGCATTTGGTATCCTCGCACCAGCGGCATTTGGCAGACCGTATGGATTGAATCTGTCCCCGAAATCTATTTGCAAAAAATTCGCTGGACTCCCCACTTTGAGCGTTGGGAAATTGGCTTTGAAGCATTCCTCAATGAGACTCATTGTGAAGATTTGCGCCTCAGTGTCCGGCTGACGGCGGGCGATCGCTTACTGGTCAATGATGTATATGAAGTGATCAATGGTGAAATTCATCGCCGGATTGCTTTGTCTGACCCCGGCATTGACGACTATCGCAACGCTTTGTTATGGAGCCCTGAAAGACCAAACTTGATTGATGCTCAAGTGCAACTTTGGTGTCAAGGCGAGTTATTAGATGAGGTGAAGTCCTACACGGCGATGCGAACGGTCTCAATCCAGCGCGATCGCTTCATGCTCAATGGTCATGCTTATTATCTGCGCCTTGTCCTTGACCAGGGATATTGGCCTGACACGTTCATGACTCCCCCCTCTGATGAAGCTTTGCGCCAAGATATCGAACTCACAAAACGGATGGGGTTCAATGGGGTGCGGAAACACCAAAAAATTGAAGACCCACGTTTTCTTTACTGGGCCGATGTCATGGGCTTGCTCGTCTGGGAAGAAATGCCCAGTGCCTATCGCTTTACTCCCAAAGCTGTTGAGCGGATTACGAAAGAGTGGACTGAAGTCATTGAGCGAGATGCAAGCCACCCTTGCATTGTGGCTTGGGTACCGTTTAACGAATCGTGGGGCGTGCCCAACTTGGCTGAGACTCCGGCGCATCGTCACTACGTCCAAGCGCTGTACTACCTCACCAAAACCTTAGACCCCACCCGTCCGGTGATTGGGAATGATGGCTGGGAAAGTACAACCACCGACATTTTGGCGATTCACGATTATGATGCTCAGCCTGCTCGCTTAACAAGACGTTATGGCCCAGAGGCAAAACTAGCTGACCTGCTGCACAATCAACGTCCTGGTGGTCGAATTTTGACCCTAGATGGTTATCCTCACCAAGGCCAACCGATTATGTTGACTGAGTTTGGCGGCATTGCCTACACTCGACCCAATGACCTTGATGCCAACCGCGCTTGGGGCTACGATCGCACAGCAGACGCTTGTGATTTGCAGAAACGATATAGTTCTCTGTTGACCACGATTAACAGCATCCCGTTGTTTAGTGGCTTCTGCTATACCCAGTTGACCGATACCTTCCAAGAAGCGAATGGTTTGTTGTATGCCGATCGCACGCCTAAAATTCCGTTAGAGGCGATCGCATCTGCAACTCTGGGTAGGGATGCCCTTCTGGCAGATAGATCTATACTGTCGCCATCAGTCGCACTGCCAGAGCCAGACACCCACCATGTACTCTCAGGAACTTCTCAAGCCGGATGGTCGGAAGCTCACGCTGTACAGCAGATGCCCCATTGCAGCGGACATCCAGGCTCCCAGTCCTGGTAATGAACCCGTTCAAGCAAACCCACACCTCCGTTGGCATCCGTTGCGTGGTGAGTGGGTGGCGTATGCGAGTCACCGTCAAGGACGGACGTTTATGCCACCCCCAGAGTACAACCCCCTCGCCCCTACCAGAGATCCACAGTTCCCCACCGAGCTACCTCAAGGGCAATATGATGTGGCTGTCTTTGACAACCGCTTTCCCTCAATGGCAGTGCCAGCTCACGATCCACCGCAATTGATCGTAGATACGCTGCCTGCCAATGGGGCTTGTGAAGTAGTTGTCTTTACGCAAGATCCTCACCAAACCCTGGCTAGTTTAGATCTGACTCATTTAGATCTGTTGTTGCAAGTCTGGGGCGATCGCACTCGCGCTTTGGGTAGCTATCCTCACATGCAATATGTGCTGCCCTTTGAAAATAAAGGCGTAGAAGTTGGGGTAACTCTCCACCATCCCCACGGTCAGATTTACGCCTATCCCTTTGTCCCTCCTGTGCCTGCCCGGATGTGGGAGCAGCAAAAAGCTTACTACCAGCAGCATCAACGGGGACTTTTACAAGATTTAATCCAACAAGAGATTGCCGATAATCAACGCATTCTCTATCAAGATCAGTGGGCGATCGCCTTTGTGCCGGTCTGTGCCCGCTATCCCTACGAAGTGTGGGTAGCACCCATTCAACCTGTCTCATCATTGACAGAGCTGACACCAGAGCAACGCCGGAGTTTGGCAAAAGCGCTGAAAACAGTGACGATGAAATTTGATGGCTTGTGGAATCGTCCGTTTCCTTACTTAATGGCTTGGTATCAGGCACCCACAGACGGTCAACCTCACCCCGAATTTCATTTGCACGCCGAGTTTTACCCGCCTTACCGCACTGCCGACAAGCTGAAATATCTGGCAGGAACTGAACTCGCTGCCGGAATGTTTGCCAATGACGCGCTACCAGAGGAGAAAGCCAAAGACCTACAAACGATCGCGGTCAATATAGAAGACTCAGCCCCTGTTCTCTAAGCGACTCCTGCTCAGGACTGATGGCAGTCAAGTAAATTGCCATTATCTCAATAGTTAAGGCTCAAGAATGCTAGCAGAACCTAACCCCCAGCCCCTGCCCTTGTAGGGAAGGGGAGCAAGAGAGGAAAGGGGAGAAAGATTCAAAGCCTCTCGCCTTTTAGGAGTTGGGTTGGGGAGAGGTGAGGTTAACAATTTGAGCAAAAAGAACTTTATTCAAACTTTTACGCATGGTACTTCCAGAGTCAGCGGCAGAAATTTCTGATAAGCTTGCCCGAATTAGAGAGGCATTGAGCGAAACGGGCGTGGCGGGGGTGCGATTGCGGGGCACCGATTGGTTTGCTTGGGCGATCGCAGGTGCGTCTAACACCGTACTTTTGACCGCTGAAACTGGCGTTGCCGAGGTTCTTGTCACTGCTGAGGGTGCTTGGGTGCTCACCGATGAAATCGAAGCTCAGCGTCTCCGCGATGAAGAACTAACCGGAATTGACACAGCAGGTTATCAGGTGAAAGTTAGCCCGTGGGCAGAACCAGCGCATCGAGAAGCTTTTGTGGCTGAAGTCACAGGTGGTGGCAAAGTCTTGAGCGATCGCCCCTCTTTATCCAATTCACAAAATACAGAATCTTCTTTACCTGCGAGTCTGATTCAAGCTAAGCGCACTTTGTTACCCATTGAATGCGATCGCTATCGGCAAATCGGGCGCTTGGCAAGTGAGGCGATGACCGAAGTACTGACCCAAGCCAAACCCGACTGGACAGAATCTCAACGTGCGGGGGCTGGGGCTGCTGCACTATGGAAGCGAGGGCTACATCCGGCCTTAACATTAGCAGCGGGTGCCTACCGTTTGCCGCTCTACCGCCACCCTACTCCCACCGATGAGCCATTAGGTCAAATCGCCATGATGGTCTTCTGTGCCCGTGGTTTTGGTCTCTATGCCAATCTCACCCGTTTTGTCTGCTTTGGCTCTCTGACAACGGAGCAAGAAGAATTACATCGTCAAGTGCGCGAGATTGAGGCGGCGGCTCTCAATCGCTGCCAAAACAAT
>CBIHQL010000520.1:0-3622 GCA_966211855.1 uncultured bacterium | reverse complement strand
GATCTGACGAAACCGCTCTTGATCGACACGAATATCGACACAAACGAGGATCAGCAGCCAACTTTGCAATCAGCGGCAGCAGGTAGGGACGGCAAGTCTTAAGCTACCTGGCCTAGTAACGCATTACTTTTCTCTCCAAAGGTCGGGATGTCGAGTCGCAACATAGTGTCACCTATCTCAAGACAGTGTTAAGAGTACCGACCTTTTGGGGAAACTGGGATGACAATAGCCCTAGCTGGACTTGGAGATTTTCTCGATCATGCGGCCTATTCGTACTTTCAACGTCTCTCCCTCCTTACCTCCTCGCCTAGAGCCTCTAAGAAAGTTGGCTTACAATCTGCACTGGGATTGGAACTTTGAAACCAAAGATCTGTTCCGCCGCTTAGACCGAGATCTCTGGGAGTCAAGCCGTCACAACCCAGTATTGATGCTAGGCACGATTAACCAAGCCCGGTTGCGGGAAGTCGCAGAGGATGAAGGATTTCTCGCTCACATGGAACGGGCAGCTCGCCAGCTAGACGAATATGTCAAAGAGCGCACCTGGTATCGCAAGCAAAAAAATAAAGAGCAACAAGCCTGCTATGCCTATTTTTCAGCAGAGTTTGGTCTTGCCGATTGCTTACCGATCTATTCTGGTGGCTTGGGCGTATTGGCAGGCGATCACCTCAAGTCTGCCAGTGACCTAGGTTTGCCGCTCGTTGCCGTTGGCTTGCTCTACCAAGAAGGATACTTTGCTCAATATCTGAATGCGGATGGCTGGCAGCAAGAACGCTATCCCATCAACGACTTCTACAACATGCCGCTAGAGCCAGAGCGCAACCCCGACGGTTCTGAGCTGCGAATTTCGGTAGATTATCCAGGTCGCAAAGTTTACGCCCGTGTTTGGCGAGTGCAAGTGGGCACGGTACCGCTCTATCTGCTAGATACCAATATCGAACCCAACAATCCCTACGACCACGACATCACCGATGAGCTTTATGGTGGTGATATCGACATGCGGATTCACCAAGAAATCTTGCTGGGGATTGGTGGAGTACGGATGTTAAAAGCCTTGGGGCTGAACCCAACGGTGTATCACATGAACGAAGGCCACTCTGCCTTTTTGGCGCTAGAGCGGATTCGGATGATGATGCAGGAAGATGGACTCAGCTATCCCGAAGCGAAACAAGTTGCGCGATCGAGCCAAGTATTTACGACCCATACGCCAGTACCTGCGGGGATTGACCTGTTTCCACCCGAAAAGATCATGCACTATCTAGGGCACTATGCCGGGGTGTTTGGGTTAAATCGCGATGAGTTTTTGGCCTTTGGGCGCGAGAATACGGGCGATCTGTCGGCACCGTTTAGCATGGCTATTTTGGCAATCAAGATGGCAACCTTTGTCAACGGAGTCAGCCAATTGCACGGAGAAGTGTCGCGGCTGATGTTTCAGAGCTTGTGGTCAAACTTCCCGATTAATGAGGTGCCGATCACAGCGATTACCAACGGGGTACATGCCCGCAGTTGTGTCGCCAAGTCTACGCAAGAACTCTACGATCGCTACTTAGGGCCAAGCTGGTCAGATGCCCCTGCCGATCATCCGTTGTGGGAGCGGGTCGAGTCGATACCCGATGAGGAGTTGTGGCGCAATCATGAGCGCTGCCGTTCTGAGTTGGTGGTGTTTGTGCGCGATCGCCTGCAAAAGAAATTACGAGAGCGGGGCGCATCAATCACCGAGCTAAGTCAGGCTCAAGAAGTCCTCGACCCCTCTGCATTAACCATTGGTTTTGCTCGTCGCTTTGCCACCTACAAACGGGCGACTCTCTTTTTGCGCAACTTAGATCGAATCAAAGCCCTCTTGCTGGGTGGCTCTAAGCAGCCTGTGCAGTTTGTGATTGCCGGGAAAGCTCACCCCAGAGACATCCCTGGCAAAGAATTGATTCGTCAGATTGTCCACTTTATTCATGAAGAAGGCATGAGCCATCATGTGGTGTTCATTCCTGACTATGACATTCATGTGGCGCGGTTAATGGTGGCAGGTTGTGATGTGTGGCTCAACACCCCTCGCCGACCTCGTGAAGCATCGGGTACCAGCGGCATGAAGGCAGCTATGAACGGTCTACCCAACTTGAGCATTCTCGATGGCTGGTGGGATGAGGCCGATTATGTCAGTACAGGGTGGCCGATCGGTCATGGCGAAGACTACGACGACCCCAACTATCAAGATGATGTAGAAGCAAACGCCCTCTACGACTTGCTAGAACAGCAAATTGTCCCACTGTACTACAATCGCGATTCAGAAGGCTTACCCCGCGGTTGGATCGCCAAGATGAAGAATGCGATTCGGCTCAATTGCCCTCATTTCAACACGGCGCGGATGGTGCGAGACTATGCAATGCAAGCGTATTTCCCGGCAAGCGATCGCCATCGGGCATTAGTCGCCGACAACTATGCAGCCGCGAGAGACTTGGCTCGTTGGAAAGCGCATCTGTTTGAGCACTGGTATGAAATCAAAATCGAGGATATTGACATCTCTGAGCCTGCCGATATCCAGGTGAATCAGACGATTAGTGTCAAAGCTCGATTGCGGCTCGGAGCCTTAACCCCTGCGGATGTGCAAGTAGAACTCTACCAAGGCACCGTCAGCGCTGAGGGAGAAATTGCCGATGGGCAACCTGTCGTGATGGAATACCAAGGCGACGACCAACAACAGAGCAGCATTTACACCATCAATATTTGCTACAACAGCAGCGGGTTACAGGGGTTATCGTTGCGAGTGCTGCCCAAGAATGAATATCTCAGTAGCCCGTACGAGCCAGGGTTGATTCTCTGGGCTGAGCCTTCTTAGCTCGGTTGGCTGTGTGGGGCAGGCACAACAATATATCCTGCCTCGCGATCGCCCAAAACCAGATTTCGCTCTAGCCCCCAATACCACCAGTGAGCCGCCACATAAGCACAAATCAACGCATCCAGTTGATCTTCTACAGCTTTGAGGTCAGCGCCCTTGGTGGGAATATCGGGAATCTCCAATCCAGTTTCAAACACTAAACCAGGTTCCAGCTCAGGCAAGTCTTGCAGGATATGTTGACGCAGCTTCAAAAGCTCCAGTCGGCGATCGCAAAGCTTGCCTTTTTTATATTTCAAAATCTGCGGCAACCCAAATAGATTCACCATCGCGGGATGGGGAAACACTTCGATCTGAAAGCGTCCAGGCTGCTGTATCTCGATCGCGGGAGCATGAACAAACCCTCGCGCTTCTAAACTGAGACCGAAGGCGACAGTCCGCTCAGCAAAGGGTCTACCTAAATTTGCCGGATAACACCCCGCATGATAGCGTCCAAAATGCTTGTGAGTCAGGCGATCGGGTAGGCGCATCCCAGTTGCATTCGGAATCAACGTCGGGGCATCTACAGCAATTACTGCCGAGCTAGGTTTTGCTGCCCAAATATCTACCCAATCTAATATGTCAGCGATCGCATCTAACCGATCGAGATTCTTCAGAGATAGTTTCCCTTCCCGCCATTCCAAACAACACAACCCCGAAGGCTGCGATCGCCATCCCAAGTCAATTCCTAAAAATTTCATGCTTTAGAGCTAATTCATAAACAAAAGCTTAAGCAGCTAATCGCTTCACCATCAACCG
>CBIHQL010000519.1:0-3635 GCA_966211855.1 uncultured bacterium | reverse complement strand
GCAATCTCTGCTTGAGTCCCGAATCCCCGTCTCTTTAGAGCGGGGAGTGGATCAAAGATATGTCATCATCACCATTGATTTTGGTATGGGTTGACTCTCCAGTCAACTAGAGACTCCAAAATGGAATTTAGATTAACAATGATGGCATTGTAGGAAACTCAACTTATGGCTCTGCAACTGACAATTCCCAATATGGCTTGCTCTGCTTGTAGCGAAACCATTACCAAAGCGGTGATCGCGGTTGACCCCAGCGCCAAGGTAGAGGCTGACCCTAAAACCAAGCAGGTCAACATCGAAACCCAAGCGGCTGAAACCCAAATCAAAGAGGCGATCGCGGCTGCGGGTTATACAGTTGCCTAGCAGGGCTTCTCAGCGAGAACGAGCTTCAAGTTGCTGCACGCCTTGCTGGTAAACCTGGTCAAACAGCGTTTCTAAACCAGCATGAGTGCCCCGCATCTGATCGATGACTTGCTTACCCCACGCAAAATACTCTCGTTTGCGATCGCGAGACCAATCAGCGGGGGGAGAGGTCACGATATCTCGCAAGTTCGAGATTTTGTCGGCTAGCTTGATCAACTTAGCTTTGTCACTCAAGCTGGCTGCATGTTCTACCTGTAACCGCTTGCGCTCTTGTTTAGGAAGTGAGCGATCGTCTGTAACTTCCTGCACCAATTGACAGACCTCGCAGCCAAATTCTTGTTCTAGCTCAGCAAATGTGGTGGTGGTATCCTCAACGGTGTCATGCAAGAGAGCTGCGGCAATCACGGCTGGGTCGGTGACTCCGGCGCTATTCCACAGTAAGTTCACCAAGGCGATCGGGTGGTTGATGTAGGGGGATGCTTCTTGATCTTTGCGGCGTTGATCGCGATGTTTACGCGCTGCGAAATCTAACGCTTTGAAAATCAAGCCCACATCTTGAGATTCCATGCGTTCCTCCTAGCAAACAACTTCACCTCTAAGTTAGGCGAAATTCTTGAAGGGCGGGTAGAAAGTTGCTGTTCTCATGCCCGGAACGGCTGAGCTTAATTAAGGCAAACCGCTGTAAAGGCGAGAGCGATCGCCACTGGGTTGTGTTTAGCTCGTGCCCTACCTCTGTGGACTTTGCTTGCACGCTCTCTGGAATAACTTCAGCGTCTAGCCAAGCCGGATGAGCTTCAATGGGGAGATCGGTGGCGGTGGTTCCGGTGCGATCGCTAATCAGTTGCCGCAAATAGTTACGATAGGCCGCTACTTCTGCGTCTGTCTCGCAGGGCAAATCGACTAACTGCTGGCGTTCTGTTTGATTAAACTGAAACCACTGCTGCAACTTGAGTTTGATGCCGCAAGTGTCTAACTTGTAGCGCACCTGCATGGGAATACAACGCAACGAATCAACAAAATCGGCTTCAAATTGGAAAAAATTTGACATAGAAACTTGGCAACTTGCCCCAATACTCATGAAGGACGCCGACGGTGGCTATAGCGGACAATCCAATAGCTAATCGACAGTGAAAAAATTGTAATCGCGAGTCCAATTAGCTCCAGCCCTGTCGTCTTTTCAAAATCTAAAATAATGATTTTTCGCGCAACGGCAATCAGCGAAGTTACTACCACCAGTTCTAGTTGGACAGTGTGTTTACGCAGATAAGCCGAGATATTTTCTAGAATTTCTAGGGCGATCAAAATATTCAGAAATAACCCAAATATTTCGAGCAAGGTCGAGCTAAACCGACCGAAGGGACTGGAGAAGATTTCTACGATTAGAAACCTGCCCAAATCAAGCACAGCAATGATTAGTACTAACACCATTGCTAGCGATAGAACTCTCGCCGCCCACACTTCTATGATCGAGAGAAACCGAAGGAAGCTGCGATTATCTGCGGTGTTAGCCCACTGCTGCGTGATTCTTTTGAAGGACTCCATCAATCTCGGGTGCGTCAAGCTCTAGGAAGATGTTGCGAGGATACTCGATCGCAAACGTTGCTGTAAATCTCCAAGTTGATGGCTTCCGGCAGGGATTGGCACCAACTGCACCGCACAGGCTTTGAGTTCGGGTTGTTGTGAGTCGGGGCACGCTTCAGGATGGGTGAGGGAATTTGCCTCGGCATGATCGGCCCACAAAAAGCCCCAGTGCATTGGCACAAACACGGTTCCTGGCGCGATCGCTCGGGTAATGGTGACGGGTAATCGCGCAAACCCACGTCGCGATCGCACTTCTACCCAATCTTTATCTCGCAAACCCAGCGCGTCAGCATCTCGCGGGTGGACTTCTAAAAACGGGTTGGGGTGCATTTGTCGAGTTTTCTCAATCCGTCCTGTCCGGGTTTGAGTGTGCCAGTGCCCATACAGCCGACCCGTTGTCAGCACCAAAGGATACTCAGCATCGGGTGGCTCGGCTAACCCACGTGAATGATAGGCTGCAAACTTTGCCCGACCATCTGGAGTGTTAAACCGCAAATCGTTGTAGAGACGTGCTGGCTCACCAGGTCTGAGATAACCAGAGTCGCGACAAGGCCATTGTTTTGGCCCTTCTTTGCGGAGGCGATCGTGGGTTAGCCCGGTCACGTCACAAGGGCGATCGCGGGTGATTTGGGCAAACTCGGCGTAGACTTCGGCAGCATTGGCAAAAGCAAATTGTTGCTCAAACCCTAGTCGTCGTCCGACTTCAGCAAAAATCTCCCAATCAGCTTTGGTTTCACCAGGGCGATCGCGGAAGGCTGGACAGAGAGTGACTCGGCGCTCTGAGTTGGTCATCACGCCTGTTTTTTCGCTCCACTGGGCTGCGGGTAATAACACATGGGCGTACAGAGCCGTTTCGGTGGGGTAGTAAGCGTCTTGATAAATGGTAAAGGGCGATCGCTGCAAGGCTGCTTTGGTGCGCTCCAGGTCAGGCATACTGACTGCCGGGTTAGTCGCTGCCACCCAAAGCACCCCAACCTCGCCATTTTCTAGCCCTGTGATCATCTCCCAAGCAGTGCGACCTGGATGAGGAGAAATTTGTCCCTCCTTCAACCCCCAAAATTGCTCGATCTCGGTGCGATGCTGAGCGTTTTTTACTGTGCGGTATCCCGGCAGGAGATGCGCTAACCCTCCGGCTTCTCGACCTCCCATCGCGTTGGGTTGCCCAGTTAGCGAAAACGGCCCTGCCCCTGGTTTGCCAATCTGTCCCGTCATCAAATGGAGGTTGATCAGCGTCCTGACTTTGGCGGTGCCCTCACTCGACTGATTTACCCCCATCGACCATAGCGACAATACTCGCTTCGACTCTCCCCAATAACGGGCTGCGGTTTCTAAATCACTAACTGAAATCCCACAACGCGCCGCTACCACATCGGGGGTATAGTGCTGAATCACCTCAGCAAACGCTGGGAAGTTGGCTGTGCATTCATCAATCAAGCCGATATCCAAGCGCTCCCACCGCATCAGCAAGTGTGCCATGCCATTGAGTAAGTCGATATCGGTGCCAGGACGAATGGCTAAATGTAGGTCTGCGGCCTGAGCTGTGGCAGTTTCGCGAGGATCGACCACAATCATTTTGACGTGGCGATTTTGCTTGTGATACTTCCGCAGACGATTAAAGATAATCGGATGACACTCTGCTGTGTTGGTGCCAATTAAGAAGGCGCAGTCTGTTAGCTCTAAATCGTCGTAGCAGC
>CBIHQL010000518.1:0-3636 GCA_966211855.1 uncultured bacterium | reverse complement strand
GTCCCCCAGACCCCCTCCAAAAGATTTGGATCTCTCGTGTCTGGTTTTTAACGCCTGCCTCCTCGTGGCTCAGCACTTTGCTATTGTTATTTGCCAATGCAAAAGCGGCTGAATACGCGATCGAGGACGGATTCGGTGACTTCTTCCCCGGTGATTTCGCCAAGGGCTTGAATGGCACCGCGCAGATCAATTGTCCAAAAGTCGAGAGGGAGGCGATCGCGAATGGTCGTCTGGACTTGTTGCAGGGCTGTTTGAGCACGGGTCAGGGCGGCGGCTTGGCGTTGGTTAATCGCCAGATCTAGATCGGCAGCTTGTAAGTTCCCGGTCTGCACGGTGGCGAGAATGGCTTGCTCTAATGCGTCAATGCCTTGATTTTGGGCGGCGGCGGTTCTCACAACTTGTGGAATTTCTTCGGGATACGGCAGCGCTTCGATCTGTTTTGCGTCTACCAAGTCAACTTTGTTGATCACTAAAATCAGCGATCGCTGTTGGACTTGCTCGTAAATCAACTGGTCGCCAAATGTCCATCCGCTCTGGGCATCGATGGTAAATAACACCAGGTCGGCAGCTTGGGCAGCGGCTTGCGATCGCTCGACTCCAATGCGCTCAACTTGATCTTCAGTGTCACGAATCCCGGCAGTGTCGAGCACTTGTACGGGGATACCGCCAACGACGAGTTGAGATTCCACAACATCGCGAGTGGTGCCAGGGAGATCAGTGACGATGGCGCGATCGCTGCGGCTCCAAGCGTTGAGCAGACTGGATTTACCGACGTTAGGACGACCAACGATCGCCACTTTTAGCCCCGATCGCAGCAATTCTCCCTGGTTGGCAGTCGCGAGAATTTGGCTAACTT
Source organism: uncultured bacterium (assembly GCA_966211855.1). Lineage (GTDB taxonomy): Bacteria > Cyanobacteriota > Cyanobacteriia > FACHB-46 > FACHB-46 > CBIHQL01. Next base: position 2,780 of record CBIHQL010000518.1, on the reverse strand, counting down.
CGCTCGAAACGGTGTGCAATTGGGCTTGAATTTGAGCTTCGTCTAAGGGTGGGAGGTCTTCTTCAAAGTCAATCCGAGCTTCGATCTCAGCGAGGATGTCGAGACAGGTGGTACGGAGTTGGCGAATGGGTTGAGCGAGTTTTCCTTGCAGGCCAGCCAGTGCAGTTTGGGCAGCTTGTGGCGATCGCGCCCCTACTAAATCGGCAATGCTTTCGGCTTGGGTCAAGTCTAACCGTCCGTTGAGGAAGGCCCGCAGTGTAAATTCTCCAGGTTGAGCTAATGCGGCACCTTGTTCGAGGCAGAGTTGCTGCACTTGTTGCACTGCCATAATGCCACCGTGACAGTGAAACTCAACGACATCTTCGCGAGTGTAAGACCGAGGCGATCGCATCAACAACAGCAAGGCTTCGTCTACCACTTGTTGCGTGTTGGGGTGGCGCACGTAGCCATAGAGAATCCGGTGGCTCTCCCAAGGTTGCTGACCAGGGGCATGAAAGAGTTTTTGGGCGATCGCGATCGCATCGAGACCCGACATCCGCACAATGCCAACGCTTCCCTGTTGCGGCACAATTGCGGTGGCGATCGCAACAATAGTCTTTCCCTGCGTAACTCCCCTAGACATGATTGCTCTGCAACCTCAAAGGCTTTAATGTTTACCCAGATAATTGGCTAGCTTATCTATCATAGAAGTTACAAGCAAAGCTGATCTAAGACAGCTATTATCCTCAATGCTTTATGGTCATAGCTCTTATAGGTAATAGTTATTTTCGATCTAACTAATCCTATAAAAACAAAATCCCTTCTTTGCAAGAAGGGATTTCCCTAGAATTGGAGTTTACTAACAATCCTTAACTCGTGTCAGTTGGAATTCTAGGAGCCCGTATTAATTCCTGGAATTTGGTCTCCACTTACCCATAATCGCTTTCTTCAAGAATGAAATGGGATGCTTCACTCTGTTTTCTGCCATTGCCTCTTTTAAAGCAGCAATTGCATTGAGCATATCTGTAGGATGAGTATTTGAACTTAAACTACGTAGGTCATCATCAATTGGCATTCCACTCTTCTCAAGTTCATTCAGTAACTCTGTAGAAGATGGTTGGGGCTTGGTATCGCTCTGCGAAGTCCACGCTTGAGCGATTAAACTTAGATTTTTTGCGCCCACCAGCTTAGCAAGTTCTTGAGCTTGAACATAGGCCAAGTGAGTTGCAAGTTGTTGACCTAGCTCATCAAAGGATTCCAAAACAACATCTTTTGAGCTATAATTACTCAAAGCAAGCCTCCTAATAGGCTAAAAAGTGATTTCTTTCTAAGAGCCGGGGTCGTACCAGGACCCGCGGCTCTTTGCTTATGATTCTATCAGGTACGCACTGGTTTGTGTAAAGAGGCGCATATCTTGCGTACAAAATAGTCTAAGATAAATCTATAGTTTATTTCCATAGATTTTATACGCAAGAGGTACGTACCATTGCTTACAGGTGAAGAATTTGGACGGCCGCCGATTCGGGTAGATATGGAACTAGACTTGTACGGTTTAGATCCGTATCAGTTTCGACTTTATGGTCATATTGCTCGGAGACGTGAGTGCTTCTCTAACCTCAAAACGATGGCAGCAATCTGTAAAATGAGCGTACGTCAAGCACAGTACGCACTAAAAAGTCTTGAATCCCTGAGTTTGATTACCAAAGAACGTCGCCCAGGTAAAACAGATCTCTATCGAGTAGCACCTAGGGATAAATGGCAAAAACAGGATTATAGCTCTGAGTTTGACAATGCTTTGTCCTACTTTAATAGAGGTATAGTTCGTCGTGAGCTAAAGGACTTAGAAGGAGCGCTTATGGATTTTCAAAAGGCAGCAAAAATCTATCAAGAAGATATAAATTTGGCAAAACAGAGTGGCAGAGAAAGTATTAGAAAGCAAAAAGATTTAGAAGATACACAGACTGAAATTAAAAAATTACGCGAGAAGCTCCAACTGAAGCTAATGACAGGTGATCAAGACTGATTTCACCAAGGTTACTGAAGTGTCTCAGCGCAGAGCGAGTGTAATAGAAATTCTGTTTCTATTTTAATAGAGAAATACAGGGGTAATTAATTATCTAATGTTAGATTTCTTAAATGTTGCATGGGAATTGAGAGCGGAATGCTCACGTTGCTAGGGTTGCTTTTAGCATTGAGCAGTCAGTGATTTTCTGCATAGGCCAATTCTCTTTCGATGCCCACAACAAGCTTGCTTTCCATCTGTAAAGTTATAATTTGCGAATCGCTACTGTCTCTGATTGCTCCGCTAAAATCTGCCAATACTCAACCTCAAACGGTCGCATCTCTGCCTTCAAATCGGCAATCTGAAGTTTGATCCGTGCCCGCTCTTCTGGCGCGATCGCCGTTAATGAGAAATGAAAGAAATGGACAGAGGCGATCGCGATTGTTGTAGATCGATGGGATGTGAAGTGCGATCGCGCTCTCTAAAAAAGTCTAGATCTGCCTATTGATTGTCAAAAATATTACATTGCTTGTATAGAATGCTTTGGTCATTCGATGTTTTGAATGCCCTTCAATTTGGGTAATCTGAATAAATCAAGCTGAGTCTTCACTGGTTAAGCTCGGTAAACAATGATCCAAGAGTTAGGAAATTGGTTCTTCAACGATAGCTGGGCTTAAGAGATGGGTTAAATAAATTCCGCCATATATCGCATGCAGAGCATATCGCTACTACCTTATAACTGTTATTAAAGCTATTGTTCTTACCATGAATATTGCCTTTAAAAAAGTTGCCAGTCTGT
>CBIHQL010000517.1:0-3640 GCA_966211855.1 uncultured bacterium | reverse complement strand
ATACTATTTCAGACATAAATTTTCTTCAAGAAGAAGCTAAAGTTCTCTTGAATTCCATTGTGAAATGGGAAAACAATCATGAAAGGGAAGTGCGTAATTGGTTATTAAAGCTAAGTAGCGTTCTGAAACTAGAGGCTATTAATAGTCATATGGCTGGTTTGTTTGCTCAACGTTTAGTAGCTTTCCAGAATGCAGGCTTTGGGCATCCAATTGCGCGAATACATAGAACAATTAAGTTCGTTAAGATATTGGATAAGCGCTCAGATGAAAAATTGTCAAACAGTTTTGAGAATTATGCAGGATTAAGCCTGGAAAATTATTTTAGACAGTTTTTAGCTTGCTTAGATTTGTTCTATCGACTTTCTAAGAGAAAAGGATTTTGTGACTTTTCTGAATTCCCTAAAATAGATAATAAGCTGCAAGACCTAGGAATTACTTCAAAGAGCCTTAGATTATTCATCCAGCAAAACAGTGCTCTTTTTTCTGCACAGAGCGATGCTTCATTTCGCAGCAAAGTTATTCAAGCCATTAATAGTGTCCCTGATTATTACCAACCACTTTTTTATAATTACTTTCTGGAAGTTCCTTTTGTTAAATTGAGCGAGGAAAAGTTTTGTTTGCCCGATCCTTTTTCTTTTACTGAGTCTTGCTGGAATCAGGTGAGAGGCATTATTTTTAAGAGCAGTTCTGGAAGAGATCTAAACCACTTATTAAGCCAAGCTTTTGAGGAATATCTCGAAACTGTATTGTTACCTTCTGTTTGTCCTACCTCTTTTGAAAAGATTCCTGTAGTTAAAAACCCTAGTTCCAGTAAAGATAAGCGTGCTGATTTTCTAATTAAAACTCCGAGCTCATATATTGTAATAGAATGTAAAAGTTCTGTTATGGATTCCGATACAAGCGCATACTTTCAGGCTGATAAAGTTGCTGATCTTTGGTGTCGAATTCACTCGGCTTTTGAGCAAATTGGCATGACAGTGGAGGCTCTCAACCTTCATGACAAGCCAGTAATTCCTCTTATCCTGACTTTCTACGACAGTATTGCTGCATCCACAGTGTTTGAGGAGCTAGTCAAGCAAACCAATTATTGCTCGCGCATGGGATTGACGATACCACCCATCGTCCATTCCATACACGAATTTGAGCATTGGATTTCTGATAGAAGTATAGATGGCTGGTCAGAGCTAATTCTTTCAAAGCAGAATAATTCTCCTCCTATAAAACCTGACAATCAAGGACATAATTATAAACACCTCAACGATGTTTCTATTCTTTAAAGCTTGCTTTAATTAAATCAAATAAAACAATACAAATTAAGAATGTCTATATTTCTCGGACGCTCAATTGCTCCTGACATTGCCGTATTTACCTAGGAATGCATTTCGACGAATATGGGGTGGTTCAAGGTTAAATGAAACTAATTTTGTGCGTGTGTTGCACTCAGATACCCTAGGAGTTGAAATGAACGATCGCTAAAATATAGGTCAATCGGGCTGTAGAAGGATGGCTACTGATGGTACAAACGCCGCCCAAATCCATCACGCTAGACGAGTTTCTGAAACTGCCAGAAACCGAGCCAGCGAGTGAGTTTATTGAGGGAAAAGTATTTCAGAAGCCAATGCCGCAAGGACAGCATAGCCGCATTCAACAAAAGCTCACCGCTGCAATTAACTCGGTTGTTGAAGACGCTCAAATTGCTCTAGCCCTGCCTGAATTGCGTTGCACATTTGGCGATCGCTCTATCGTCCCTGATATCGCTGTATTCACCTGGAAACGCATTCCCACCAACGAAAATGGCGCGATCGCGAACACGTTTGCAGCACACCCGGATTGGACAATTGAAATTCTCAGCCCCGATCAATCGGTGACTCGCGTGATGACGAACATTCTCCACTGTCTCAATAACGGAACAGACATGGGATGGTTGATCGATCCTGCTGAACAATTGATTCTGGTCTACACCCCACACCAACAACCGCAAGCTTGTGATGCTGAGAGCGGCTCCCTTCCGGTGCCAGAATTTGCCCAAGGATTGCAGTTGAGCGTCGAGCAAATCATGGGGTGGTTAACGGTGAAACGAAAGCAATAAGCGATCGCATTACGCATTACTGACGGCTTCGGTGGTTTGGCATTGTTCGCAGAGGCCAAAAAACTCTAGGGTGTGGTAGTAGATTTTGAACTGATGCGACTTTTGCAGCTCCCTTTCTAGAGCGTGGACGGGGCATTCGTGAATGGGGATAGAGGCACCGCACTGAAGACAGGTGAGATGGTGGCGGTCTTGCTGAGCCGAACTGTAGAGCGATTCACCACTGGCAAGAGTACGAGCTTGGATAACACCTTCTAGCTTGAGAGCTTCGAGCGCTCGATAGACGGTAGCAAGACCCATCGTTTGATTGTGCTTGCGTAATTCTACGTATAAATCTTGGGCAGAAATCGCCCGGTTTAGGGTCTTCAGAAACGTTAAAATTCGCTCCTGACTGCGGGTGCGTTGCGCTTTCATGGCAGGCATTCTCAAGCTTTGATTCGGGTTGGGACTTTCACAAGGACTGACTCCACGCTAAACCAATCTGAGGTACTTCTGCCTATTCAAAGCGCGATCGCATCCATTTCTTGAGCAACTCTTTACTTTCATCAAGTTCACGGCAGTGAATTGGTAGGTGGCGGTTTTAGAATAGGAAAGCAATGGTTTTGCAACTTAAGGCGCTGCTGTGACTCGAAAGTATCAAGCTCGAATCTATGTTACCCTCCGACCCTCCGTGTTAGACCCAGCGGGCACAGCGGTGCAGTCAGGTCTTCAACACATGGGCTACGACAACGTAGAGCAAGTCAGAATTGGCAAATATGTGGAATTGGCGCTGACGGCAGAAACCGAAGACGCAGCTCGTCAACAACTCGACCAGGTGTGCGATCAGTTGTTGGCAAACCCGGTGATTGAAAATTATCGATTTGAATTAACCGAAGTGGCAACCCAAAGCGCAGGGGTATAGAGCATGAAATTTGGTGTTGTCGTATTTCCAGGCTCCAACTGCGATCGCGACGTGGCAACCGTCACCGAAGGATTGCTCAAGCAGCCGACTCGAATGGTGTGGCACGAAGAAAGCGACATCTCCGATTTAGATGTGGTCGTGATTCCCGGTGGCTTTAGCTACGGTGACTACCTGCGCTGTGGGGCGATCGCGCGGTTTTCTCCGGTGATGCAGGCGACAATTCAGCACGCCGAGCAAGGCAAGTTGGTGTTGGGCATTTGTAATGGCTTCCAAGTGTTGACCGAAGCGGGTCTGTTGCCGGGGGCGTTGGTGCGCAATCGTGATTTGCACTTTATTTGCGATCGCGTGCCCATCAAAATCGAGCGCAACAATTTGCCTTGGACTCAAAGCTATCAAGCCGGGGAAGTGATCACCCTACCGATCGCCCACGGAGAAGGCAGCTATTACGCTGAGCCAGAAACCTTGGCAGAGTTAGAAGCCAATGGTCAAGTGCTGTTCCGCTACTGCTCGGCAAATGGGGCAGTAGACACAGCCAGCAACCCCAACGGCTCTCTCAACAACATCGCGGGCATCTGCAACCGTCGAGGTAACGTTGTTGGCATGATGCCTCACCCCGAACGTGCTGCTGAACCTATTGTGGGTGGCACCGATGG
>CBIHQL010000516.1:0-3641 GCA_966211855.1 uncultured bacterium | reverse complement strand
CGCGAGAGGAGAAGCTGAAAAGATTGTAGGGCAAGTGTTGCGGCAATATCCTCGCGACTCTTATGTATTGGCAACCAAAGTCTATTTCCCGATGGGAGATGGGCCAAACGATCGCGGTCTCTCACGCAAACATATTATCGAGCAATGTGATGCTAGCCTGAAGCGTCTGGGACTCGACTATATTGACCTCTACCAAGCCCATCGTTATGACCCAACTGTGCCCTTGGCTGAAACTCTCATGGCGTTTGACCATTTGGTAAAGCAAGGCAAAATCTTGTATTACGGCGTTTCGGAATGGAGCGCCGGACAGCTTGCCCACGCCAGCGATCTGATTCGTCTTGCAAATCTATCTCCTCTGGTCTCTAACCAACCTCGCTACAATATGCTCGATCGCACGATTGAAAAAGAGGTATTACCGCTTTGTCGGCGTGAAGGTATTGGGCTGATCAATTATTCTCCCTTAGCCCAGGGTTTGCTAACAGGCAAATATAAGCCGGGTCAACCCTTACCAGAAGGTTCACGGGCAAGCGATCCAAAACAGAACGTATTTTTGAACCACGGCAATTTAGACGAACAGCAATTGCTCAAGGTGCAACGACTCCTTCCCATTGCCGAGCAGGAAGGTTTGAGCCTTAGTCAACTCGCCCTAGCGTGGTGCCTCCGCAATCCAGAGCTCAGCAGCGTCATCATTGGTGCTAGCAAACCAACCCAAGTCCAAGAAAACGTCGGAGCGTCGGGTAAGCAATTGTCTGCACCCACCCTCCAACGAATAGAAGAAATTCTGGAGATGGAGGCCAGCGATCGCATCACTGTTGGTGCTTGAAGCTGCCCTAGAAGACCACACTCTCAAACCCCAAAAGTGGATTGTGTCGCAAAAACTTCTCAGCGACTAACGCCGTGCATCGTAAGTCCCCTCACCTCAAACGCTCAGCTTCAAGATGTCTTTGAGCACTGGGGCTTAAGACCTACGACGACTCTGTATTAGCGACACAATCCCAGTTTCTGTGGCTAGATATTTCTCTACTGGAGTAATTCCAAGTTGCGGACTGCGCCTTGATCCGCACTGGTTGCTAGCAGAGCATATGCTTTGAGTGCTGCCGTCACCCGCCGTTGCCGAGGTTGTGCAGGCTTCCAGGCATCTTTACCCTTGGCCTCCATTGCCGCCCGACGCTCAGCTAACTCCTCTGCCGATAAATCGACCTGGATGCTGCGATTGGGGATGTCAATCAAAATGCGATCGCCGTCTTGCACCAGAGCAATGTTGCCACCTGCCGCCGCCTCTGGAGAAACGTGACCAATGGAGAGGCCCGAAGTCCCACCAGAGAAGCGACCATCGGTTAATAGAGCACAAGCCTTGCCCAGCCCCTTAGATTTTAGGTAGCTTGTGGGATAGAGCATTTCCTGCATCCCAGGCCCCCCGCGTGGCCCTTCATAGCGAATGATTACCACATCCCCCGCTGCCACTTCATCGCTGAGAATGCCTTTGACGGCGGCATCTTGACTTTCAAAAATGCGGGCCTTGCCTTCAAACACCAGAATACTTTCGTCTACCCCTGCCGTCTTCACAATACAACCGCGCTCTGCCAGGTTACCGTAGAGCACCGCTAGGCCGCCCTCGCTGCTGTAGGCATGTTCGTTACTGCGAATACAGCCCTGCTCCCGATCTAGGTCGAGGGAAGGCCAGCGGGTGGATTGACTGAACGCCTGCTGAGTCGGAATTCCTGCCGGGCCTGCCTTGAAGAAGGTATGAACTGCTTCGTCCTCAGTTCGCATCACATCCCAGCGATCGAGGGCTTCCTTCAAGGTTGTGCTGTGAACTGTTGGTACGTCTGTGTGCAGGAGTCCAGCCCGATCCAGTTCACCCAGAATGCCCGGAACACCACCAGCCCGATGGACATCCTCAACATGGTAGTTTTGAGTGTTTGGGGCGACTTTGCAGAGTTGAGGCACTTGGCGCGAGAGGCGATCGATATCCGTCATGGTGAAGTTGACCCCCGCTTCCTGGGCAGCAGCCAACAAGTGCAGAATCGTGTTGGTCGAACCGCCCATCGCGATATCTAGCATCATGGCATTCTCAAACGCCTTAAAACTAGCGATCGATCGCGGTAGAACCGATTCATCGTTTTGTTCGTAGTAGCGGCGAGTGATGCTTACAATTGTTCGCGCTGCGGTCAGGAACAAATCCTTACGGTCGAAGTGGGTCGCCAATGTAGTGCCGTTTCCGGGTAAGGAAAGACCGATCGCCTCAGTCAGGCAGTTCATCGAGTTGGCGGTAAACATGCCAGAGCAAGAGCCACAAGTTGGGCAGGCAGAACGCTCATATTCCTCGACCACTTCATCGCTGAGCTTGTCGTTGGCAGCAGCCACCATTGCGTCTACCAAGTCCAGCTTGTGCTCTGCAAGTTTAGTTTTCCCCGCTTCCATCGGCCCGCCAGAGACGAACACAGCCGGAATATTGAGCCGTAGGGCAGCCATCAACATGCCGGGAGTAATCTTGTCACAGTTGGAAATGCAGACTAGAGCATCTGCACAATGGGCATTAGCCATGTACTCGACTGAATCTGCGATGATCTCGCGTGAGGGCAAGCTATAGAGCATACCGTCATGACCCATCGCGATGCCATCATCTACCGCGATCGTATTAAATTCTTTGGCAACTCCGCCAGCCGCTTCAATCTCACGGCACACCAACTGACCCAAATCTTTCAGGTGCACATGCCCTGGCACGAATTGGGTAAAGGAGTTAGCAACGGCAATAATGGGCTTCTCAAAGTCTTCGCTTTGCATTCCAGTGGCCCGCCAAAGCGCACGGGCACCAGCCATATTGCGTCCCTGTGTGGAAGTTTTAGATCGATACGTTGGCATGGCGCATTCTACTTGTATAAGGAGTTGGAATAGTCTAAATTCTATGGGAAATTAGCCTTGGAAGTTAGTAGAACGACTACTTATGCTTAAAAATTCTAAACACCAACCATAACCTAGGCTAAATTTTGAGAGCCAGAGAATTTCTGATTTTGGGCTGAATCCTGGGTAGAGTAGGATCGATCGCGGTTTTTGCGATCGCGAGACTGGTAGTTCGTGAAGCAATTTTCTACTAAATCTGATCAGACTTGAGTTTTTCCTGTAGCTTGAATCTTTTTGACTGAATCTGCCACATTAAGGTTTAGTCACGGGTATCTCTAGCCAGTCACTTAATTCTTGAGCTAACCAGTCAATTTCTGGACTTGTCAAGGAAGCCTCTATACCCAATTCAAACTTTTTTATACCAGCCCAAATATTGATTTGAGGAGGAACAGTAACACTATTACCTTCAAAATCTTTTGTTGAAAAAAGATTTGTTTTTTCAAGTTTGATAATGCTCTTTCGGGCGGCGGCAAGAGGTGTATAAGTAAATCCGGGAAGTTCATGAATTAGTGAAATTTGTGCTTGATTGATTCGAAGTCTCACCTGTCCTAACAAAGTAAATACAATAGTCCAAGTTAACCACAGACAAACTCCGAGGTGACCAATACCAAATAAAGCTGAGAACCAGCCACCGCCACTCCAATTTACTAAAGAGGTGACATACCACATTATTAAACAAAAGTTCCAGGGGATTGTAAATCCGATTGTTAGCAATAGCCTCCAGTGCAAACCTCGCG
>CBIHQL010000515.1:0-3645 GCA_966211855.1 uncultured bacterium | reverse complement strand
CCGCCTTTGGGTATTTGTCTCTTAATGATGAATAAGGTACTGCCTATTTCTCAAGAGTTTTAGCAATGATCCTATCCCTCAGGAAGCCAATTCTCTGATAACAGCTTCTCCGGTGGCGCAAAGGGATCTATGTCTGCCGCTATTCCAGATAAGCCCATCTCACCTGCACCCATCAGTTTCCATTCTCAAGTGATGCAGTTAAAGTCATAGCGTTAGAGGGTAGATTGTCTATGTAGGTAATTAGAGCTTGAGGCACAGCCGACCAAAGAAAAGCAAAAAATATACCGCATGGGAAGCGATCGCCTTTTCATCCAGCATGATCTCCATCCATAACTAGTTTGCTAATGCTAACTTACGAAAAATGGCTCAACTGTATTTTCGGTAGTTCTGTTAAGAAGCCTACAGGGTCAGCTTTGCAGGTGAATTCTACTACGCTTGTCGAACTCATCTATATGACTCTGCTGCGCTCTGGCTCTGATCTCCTACGCTTTTCTGACAAACAGGTTAACCACGGACTGAATCTAATTTTTAATAATTCATATTCACATATAGTCTTTGCTTTAAAGGATCCCACAGTTCCCTCAGAGTCTCGTGCCGAAGCCATTCGTGCCATTAAAGTACTGTACTCAGACTGCTTCGAGAAACGTGTGCGGCCTACCCTAAGCCATCTAGACGAACGAGGATCTCCGCTCAACCAAGTTTGCTATATGTTGTGGGATGTCACCTCTATAGGAGTTTGGGGGCATGTTGCTGATTGTGAATATTTCCCTTTGGCTTTAGAGGTGCTTGAGTTTGCCCTCTATTTACGCAACCCAGCCTGTGTAGAGAGTGCCTTGCATGGGCTAGGGCATGTCGGAAAAGGAAGCGACCAGCGTATTCACACTATTGTTAAAAATTGGGCAGAACGGTCTGTTGGCATCCGTCGAGAGTTATTAACCTATGCTGAGTATGCTGCCAAAGGACAAATTCTGTAATTGTTTTAAGCCTGTATGTTAGTTAGTTTTGCCAAATTTTTAGAGCGATCGCCCGGGTTTCTAATTGCAAAGGCGATCGCTTGTAGCTGTCTAAGTTCGATAACATGGATGGTAGGCCAAGATCCAATTAGGAGAAGGCTATGGCATATACCATTCGTCGCATCGACTACTTCTATACGAGTGTTGCCGATCAACCTGGGGAAGCTTGTAAATTACTATCTATACTAGCCAGCCTGGGCATTAATCTACTGGCTTTTAATGCCCTTCCCATTGGCCCCACACATACTCAACTGACGATTTTCCCAGAGGATACAGGCAAGTTAGTCAGTGAAGCTCAAAAGGCTGGTTTATCCTTGGATGGCCCTCATCCGGCCCTCTTTGTTCAGGGAGATGACAAGCTAGGTGCCTTTGCCGAAGTGCATATGCAGCTCTACGAAGCTAATGTCAATGTCTACGCTTCTAGTGGCATTGCCAACAGTGGTCATAGCTTTGGCTATATCATCTACGTGCGTCCAGAAGACTACAGTAAGGCCGCAGCAGCCCTTGGTTTATAGCTTTGGGACCCCATATAGATGGTGATTTCACATATTCGGAGTGAATCTTTTTGAGATATGTTTCTCAACCAGTTGCATTATTCATAGCTGTAAAGAGAGGCTACATCCGGCGATCGCCTGCTCTGCACGTAGGTTAATCAAGCGCGATCGCTGAGTTATTTCCGTATTGAAAACCATCTACCAAAAGTTGTTTAAGTCCAGTACAAAGTTAGGGAGCACATCTTGACCCGATAACTGTTGCGGAGCTTCTAAAATTTCAACAGGTTGACCGACTCGGTAAATCTCAACTCGGCGCTTTTCGCGATCGATTAGCCACCCTAGCTTTACGCCACTATCAATGTACTCTTGCATCTTGGCTTGGGTTTTTACCAAACTATCCGTAGGAGAAAGCAGTTCTAAGACAAAATCTGGAGCAATGGGCGGAAACTTACGCTGTTGCTCAGGAGAAAGAGTATTCCAACGGTCAATTGCAATCCAAGCCACATCAGGAGAGCGATCGCCACCGTTAGGGAGTTTGAAGCAAGTTGAAGAGTCAAATACTTTTCCCAAGCCAGTTTGACGATTCCAAATCACAAAATCGGCATTGATTTCGGCGTTATAGCTCCCGGTTTCACCACCTGTAGGTGCCATGACAATCAATTCTCCAGTTGCATTGCGCTCGAATTTCACATCTGGGTTGGCACGACACAGTTGATAAAACTGCTCATCGGTAATGTGAATCACTGGCTCCAGACTGATCGTAAATGCAGTCATAAGCAGGCTCGGATAGTCTCTACTCTATTGTGACAGATCTGGAAACTAAGCTTCTGTGCTAAGAGCGATCGCTGGCTCTACCCATGGTTGATACAGCGCGATCGCAGCACCACCTGAAATCAGTTGAGGCAATTGTTTGAGGGCAGTTCATCAATGGGTGACTTGAATGGATCTATAGCTTTTTTGCTTCCGGGCAAACCGACTGCGCCTGCTCCTATAAGTTTCCCTTCTGCAAAAGTTGCCCAAGCATAAGACCCATCTGAGTTTTTCCATTCGTAGGTCTGTGCTGGGTCAGTAGTAGACTCAACATCTTTTACGACTCGCCCTGCTCTGCCTAGAATGGCTTCAACCTCTACTAAGGGCATTTTTAGACAGAGTTTATCTACCATCTCGTTGGTAATCATCGGTTGTTGGTCTACTGGTGCAGTAAGATCAGCGATCGCCAAGGATGCTTGAGCCACTGTCGTAGCGTAAGAGGGTCGCTCACTGATCACGTTGCTCGGAGTTGAGGTACAGCGGAGCGAAGCACAGCACAAAACAGACAGTATCGAAAGCGATCGCAGTTTCATTTAGGCATCCTCACTGTGCAACTGTCTCCAAGGCCCCTAATTTCTAGTAAATGACCGGAACGTTTTTGAGTACAGTGAGCGATCGTCTTTGCCTAGTTTTGGTGAAGTGCGATCGCACCCCTCAATTTAGAAAAACTCCCCAGATACCGAGCAGGGTTGGTAATCTAGAGCTTACTGGATCATGATTATTTAAGAACCATCGCTCAGTATCGCTATGACTAGCCCCTTCCTCGCGCGTCTTCACAGTTCCGATCGCCCTGTTCTTGTGTTTGATGGGGCAATGGGCACCTCGCTGCAAACCCAAAACCTAACTGCTGAAGACTTTGGTGGCCCGGAATACGAAGGGTGTAACGAATATCTAGTCCATACCAAGCCCGAAGCTGTAGCCAAGGTGCATCGCGACTTCCTGATTGCCGGAGCCGATGTGATTGAAACCGACACATTTGGCGCTAGCTCGTTTGTGCTGGCTGAGTACGACTTGGCAGACAAGGCTTATTACCTCAACAAAACTGCGGCTGAGCTGGCGAAAAGCGTGGCAGCTGAGTTTTCCACACCCGAAAAGCCTCGGTTTGTGGCGGGTTCGATGGGGCCAGGGACTAAACTGCCAACGCTGGGCAACATCGACTACGACACGCTGAAAACCGCTTTTACCGAGCAGGCAGAAGGATTGTTTGATGGTGGGGTGGACTTATTTATTATCGAAACCTGCCAGGACGTACTGCAAATTAAGGCAGCGCTGAATGCGGTTGAGGCCGTGTTCCAGAAGAAGGGCGATCGCCGTCCATTGATGGTGTC
>CBIHQL010000514.1:0-3651 GCA_966211855.1 uncultured bacterium | reverse complement strand
AACGCTCAAACCTATACTTGTAAAGAGCGGTTGGCTCCAGGAACCGAAACACAAAAACCACTGCGTCTACTGCGAGGAAGAATTATCCTTGTTCAAGGAAATATGTCTAGAGTGTGGACGTGAGCAGCCTCAGTGGGCGATTCACAACAGAACCGCTGGGCGTTAAGAACAAAAATATAGTAACGAATCCTTGTCGCTTCCCAGAAGGAGAAGTGAGTTTTCAGCAGGTGGGCGAAGTTGAGATACAAAAACCCACGGACAGGCGCAATTAATGCGAGGCTTCCGTGGGTTTTTGCTTGGTGTTACCACCTGCCCCAAGTTGCTCTCCAGCAGAGCTTGGTAAGATCATTCTACCGTGTATTACACGGTCAGGACAAATACTCTAGGAGAGCATGGAGAGCACGTCTAACTGAACCCTTGTCCTTGCCATTCCTCGTAATCTTTGGATCATCCAGGACTTTATCAACGGCAGCCACCACCTGCTGCAAACTCAACTCCCCTTCAGAAGGCGATCGATTCAACAGATCTAATTCAACAATTTGCTCAACTAAATCCGCTCGTGTAACACCACGCGAATCTGCCAATTCACCAAGCTTCGTCCAGGTTTCATCAGTAAGACGAATGCTACGAACTTCGCGATTTGCATCAGACTTGGCAGCAAATTGACCGCGATCATTTCGGCTTTGAGGCATCGGTTAACCGTGTAATACACGGAATATTTTAGCTAATGATCCACCATTCGATACCGTTTCTCAGATCGCTTCCACCCAAAGTAAAGAGAAGCTTCGCTTAGCAACCTATCCTCGCCATCACTGCCAATCAAGTCTTCAGGGTCATCTTCCAATTCCTTCAAGCATTCCTTCAACACACCCCCTGTCGCAATACACCGCATCTTGTGCATTTGTCGGGTCAACTCTAAAAACCACTCCCGATCTGCAACCAGGTCGCTCTCCTTGGTGCAGTATTTCAGTAACTCAGGAACTAGCTCCATCGGCTTGTGACCTTGCTTGACCGCTCTGGCATCCAAAACGGGATTGTAATCCAACCGCATTGCATCGCGCCACAACGCAACCCACTCAGATTGCTTCAAATAAGACCTACCAAAATAGGAGCTGGGAACAAGCAATAAAGTATGGAAGTGCGGGTGTGCATTACCATCACGTCCGCGTGTGACTTCAGTAGAGCGCAACCATCCAACAGCAGGAAATACTCTACGTTGACTTAGCCGCTGAAAGGCTCGATTCATTGCTACTAGCGTCTCGCGTAATGCCTCAATCGGCACATTTTTCTGGGTGAGAGTCAGAAACAGCCAGCGGTGCGTTGGATAAGCTTCAACAATCTTAGGAAGAACTTTATACGCCTTGGCTTTCCACATTAGCGATCGCCGCCATTGGCAAACAGGGCAATGCCTTAATCGACAAAACCGAGCAGACCGTAATTTCAGTTTGAGTGTCTCATCATCTTGTAGAGCTAATCCAAATCCAAGCAACTCAGAGCAAAAGTGAATTCGGTCACTGTAGCGATGAAACTCACTACCAGAATAGAATCCTTCAACCCTATCAGAAAATGCTCTGTGCTTGTCCCACGGCTTATCCTGGGGACTGAGATCCGATAGGGCTGAATGCTCGCTATTGGATGTTTCAGGCGTAGGCGTTATGCTAGATGCAGAAATACCAACGCCTGCGTTTTCGTCAGGCATTCGACCCCGTGATATTCAGTTGGCTGTGTAGTTACTCCAACCCTATCACGGGGTTTTGGTTTTACTACGATAAGTTTTTTACAATCAAAATCCTTAAAATCCTTGCAGAGACGGGATAACACCGATTCTGCGAATCAGAGTTATCCCTAATAATTCAAGTGAAGGTCGGGCATACAATTAGTACCAGTTACAGGTAGGAAAGCAAAGATTATCTCCTTGTTGGCTACATACCCATTAGATCTCAGCCTGATTAACCCCATATCTCTCAGAGCGTTGAGATCTCTAGATAGAGTTTTTGTTGTTTTATCAGCGTAAGCCTTTGCAATTCGAGGGCTTATTTCAGTCATCTTCTTCAAAGATACAGGCTGAGTTTGTCTTGAAAGATCAAGTACCAAGTGTCTCTGCCTAATCTCCGCCGATGAATTCCGCTGAGAGAATGTCTCATGAACATAATCATTCCAGGCTACACGAAGTTGCTGTCTACGAATAGATAGAATCTGTTCATTTAGTTGATCAACAAAACCTTGAACAGCATAGAGTGCAAAATCTATTGTTTTCCCAGTCTTATTAGCAATTCCCAACTGACGAGCATACTCCGAACGAGTCAAATTGTAGTGGTTACTCAACAAATGTGAAGCAGGTATTGGAATTCCAGCAGAAAGAAGAGTTTTAAGCTCTAGAAGCCTAGCAGTACGACCATTTCCATCTCCAAAGGGGTGAATCCAAACTAGGAATAAATGAGTCAAAACCGCCTTGAGAATAGCAGATTGAACAGATTCTAATCCCTGCGGGAAATCACTATCCATCACCTCATAACGGTGACAAAGCTTATCAAGTAAATCCTCACATTTGCCTGGTTCAGGCGGTAAGTGATCACCTACATAAACCCTGTGTTTTCTAATAGCACCAGGAATCACTTTATCCTCAAGAGGCAAACCGTCAAGAACTCGCTTGTTGTACAACTTGATCGTTTCAGGAGCGAGAGCGTGAGAGACGTTCGTACTTCTAATTTCGTTAACGATCTCATTACAGGCAGAAACAATATTATCTACCTCCTTACCCAGATACTCCTGAGAAGGAGGAAGTCTTTGGGGTTCCTTCAGATGTTCCCGAATCTGCTCTTCTGTAAGAGCGTTTCCTTCAAGAGCAGTTGTGGCGAACACACCCTTCGCCAGGTAGATCGAAAGCAACTCTTCGGCAATTCCTGGCTGTAGGGGAACTCCTGAGATGTACTGGCATTTTGCCGAGGCTTCACCCAACAACAACCAGAGCTTAGCAGGAGCATCCTTAATCCCAGGGTTAAAACCCTCCCAAAATTTTGTCTGTTTGCATGACACCATCTGTGTCCTCCAAAATGTCCTGTTATAATGATCATTATACCTAGATTTCAGGAGTTTTTGTACAGAAGAATGTCCTGTATTCAAAAAGGAAAACTAGCCAATTTAGCAGAAAGGACTAAGATAATGCAAGACCCCCCACAAAAATCCGCAGACACCCCCAATACGAACAACCAAATCGACAATCCACCCAACAACGACGTTTGGATTCACCGCCTAACAACTGGAGGTTTGACAGCAATAATCGTCACCGCAATCCTGGCGGCAGCTACGCTGCAAGCTATTGGCAAAGAACCCCCACAGATGCTTACGCTTTTAGGGTTTGGAGCATTGCAGGGACTAAGCCGACTGCAATCAGAAACAACGACAAGGCGAATTAGAGGTAGCAGCTAGGGTTACATATTCAGTTCAATCTAGTAGTATCTAGTACCGCTGTTCTATGAAAGCCCAAAAAGGAAAACGCTGAAGATGAACGAATGTTTCAATGCCAACCTCTGCGGAAAGTGCGGCGCAACAACCATTAAGGACACAAACGAGTATAGAAAATGCTCTGAATGCGGAACGCTCAAACCTATACTTGTAAAGAGCGGTTGGCTCCAGGAACCGAAACACAAA
>CBIHQL010000513.1:0-3653 GCA_966211855.1 uncultured bacterium | reverse complement strand
CGGATCGTTCAAACGCTTGAGGTTGCGGTAAACCCGAATCCAGACTTCTTGAGCCAGGTCTGATCGATCCTGCCAGTCGGGAGCAAGGTGGTACAGTACCCGATCAACATGGGACTGATACCGCCGCATCAGTTCGGCGAACGCAGCCTTCTCAGGGCGAAGCCCTGATTGACACCGCAAAATTAAATCGTAGTTCGAGAGTTTTTCTGCTTGCACTGGAGCTTGAGGGGCGTTTGCCTCAACCGTTGACCAGGATACAGGAAGAGAGTGACTCATGGGTGGAATTGGGTCTAATATATTCCTCCACTCATTGACGCCCTGGGTTTAAAAGGGTTCCTGTACTTCCTAGAACTATTTCTATCCCTAAATAAACGCTATCAAAGTAATTGCTTAAAAAACTTTGCGTTTCTAAAAGGTCATTGCAGTCATCGTGAGGCAAGCTCTGCAACCACTCAAAACATTAGTCGCGGGCTTCGGCCTGAGCAGTGAGGGTATAGTTCGCTGGAGCCGGAGAGGTAGTGAGTTGAGATTGGTTGGATAACGAAGGATGACTACCGAGATGCCCACCCAAAAATAAATTGAGGGAAAAGGTAATGATACTGGCTAATACAAGTTTTTCTAACATTGTGAATTCTCCCCACTCGGTGTAGCGAAATTAGGAAGTACTACCGGAGCAGAATGCTAGGGGCAGATATCGCCGATCCTATATAAAGCTTCAGGTGTCCTTCAGGGATTTAATAATTTCTACAGCCTTAGGGTGCCCCTTAATTTCTCAGGAGCCTTAAGTTAAATCCACAGATTTTTATAAATTTTAGATAAAGTGATTTAGTTAAAAACCGATGGTTTGCCTACCGAAATCTCAATAAACTTAGAAGTCGTTAGCTTGCAAATTCGCCATCATGATATTGATGCGCTCAGCAACATCGGCTTTACCTTCTGGATCGGCGTCCCGTAAAAATACGTCCAGAATGAACCAACGGCAAATATCGGGGTTGACTTGTAAGAGCTTGATCATGACACCATTGATCACTTCTGTCATGACTGGGGCAGGCAGTCGATGCAATTCATCTCGAATGACAAACGCCTCTGGATCTTGCGCCTGATAAGCTGCGATCGCCGAGTTGACCACAGCGGTTACTAATTGATTGAGTGCGTCGCTGATATTGTTGGGATCTGAGGATGGTTGAGATTCCAAGGCGGTTGCTCGGTAGTCACTACTTTTGAGCTTACAGCGGTTTTAACTTCCTGAACACGAACTCCACCCTAGCCCTTAACGATGGAAAACGTTGTGACCTCAGGGAGGAAACCACAAGTTTTAGTGACGGCTGTGATGATTGCAAGTTTTCCCTGATAAATTTTGGCGTTGAGTACCAATGATGACATCGCCGTTGGGATACACAAAACAAATGGTCTGCTCGGTTAAAGCATCCCCAACATTCGCTTTGTGAGATCTCTGAACTTGCTGAATGGTTTTCATAGAACCTGGTACCGCATCCCTAGAAACGATTAGAGGCTAGCTAACTCAGCCATTTTTAGTAGCTCAATTTTTGGCAGAGACGGACTTTGCTTGCCCCAACTGCGTTAAAAGTGACTGATGCTTACCTTTTTAGAATATCGGCAGGCTCTAAATGTGATCTTGAAGACTCAGTGAAAATAGCCAAAGATTGTGTGAATTGTTACTCGCCACTGACTTGACAGAAGATGGTGCGTTGGCGGGGGCCATCTAACTCGAAAAACAAGATCGATTGATAGGTGCCGAGTGCAAGCTGACCCTCAACGATCGGGATTACTTCACTGGTACTGAGTGTAATTGCCATCAAGTGAGAGTGGGCATTCATCGGTTCATCGTCAGGAATGTTATGGCGCAGGTGTAAATCGTTGTGTAGGTAGCGATCGCCTGTAGGAGCGAGCTTGTGCAAATAAGCTTTGATGTCTGTGAGTAGGCGGGTTTCGTCTTCGTTAATGGCAAGTGCCGTGGTGGTATGGCGTGAGAAAACAAGAACGTGCCCGTTGCGAATCGAAGTTTCAGCTAAAAAAGCTGAGATTTGGGGGGTGATGTTGTAGATGTTGATCCCGTCTTGGGTCGGGATTTCGATGATTTTGTGCAGAATTGGCATGAATTATCAAAACCGAAGAAGTCCAAAGAACAGCCTAAGCCAAAATGGTTTGCAGTCCGCTCACAAGCCGTGCCATCCCTGCTTGAACTGTTTCTAGTTGCAAGGCTCCGTAGGCAACTCGTAAGTAGCAGCCATGCTCTAGACCAAAGGCAGTGCCGGGAATTACGGCGACTTGGTGGTTTTCAATCAAGCGTTTTGCTACCTCAAAAGCATCGAGCTGAGTATCCAGTTTGAGAAACACATAAAAAGCACCGTCAGCAGGAGCGATCGCGCAGATATCTGAGAGGGGTGATAAAGACTTCAGCACTTGTTCTCTAACGGTGGCGATCGCAGGCAAATAAGACTGACAGTATGCTTGACCCGCCTGTAATGCCCCTACAGCAGCGTACTGAGAAACCACAGGGGGGCAAATCACAATCGTGTCTTGGACTTTGCGGATGGCATCGAACAAATGAGCTGGAATCACCATGTACCCAATCCGCCAACTGGCAAACCCATACGCTTTGGAGAGGCTGTAGAGCGAAATGGTGTGACCTTCAGCGTTGGGGAATGCGGCTGGGGATGTATGGGTGATGCCGTCGTAGGTGAAATACTCGTAGGCTTCGTCGCTGATGTGATAGAGGCCGCGATCGCGACACAACTGATTGACGGCTTGGAGGTTGGCGGCTGGGTAAACGGCTCCCGTTGGGTTGTTGGGTGAGACGGTGACGATGGCTCGCGTGCGGTCGGTAATAGCAGCGGCGATCGCATCGAGTTGTAGTTGATAGTGGGCATCAGTGGGCACAAGCACTGCCCGACAACCCGCCATCACGATCGCCATTTCATGATTGAAGTAGTAGGGCGTTTGCAAAATAATTTCGTCGCCAATTGAGGTGATGGCTAAGATCGCATTCATAAACGCCATGTTGCTGCCAGCGGTGACGACAATACGATTGTTGGCGTTAATCTCGATGTGGTTGAAGGCTTGGAGTTTCGTGGCGATCGCGGTCTGTAGTGCCGGAATGCCCTCAATGGCTTGGTATCGATGGTTGGCAGGGTCAGCTAGAAAAGTAGAAAGTTGGGCGATCGCTTCTGGAGGTGGCCCATAATGGACAATCCCTTGACCGAGCGAAATCGTGCCGGGGTTTTGGCGAATCAGTTCTCCAATGACTGGGATGATTGGGGACTGTACGGCCTGCATTCGCGAGACAAAGGTTTTCATGGGTGTCGGTTGAGTCGCTGGGTTGAGAGAAGTGTCTTAGAACAACGGAGAATAGAATGATGCCGAGTTTTCAAAGCACAGATCAATTCCTGCATGATGTATTGACGAATGCCCGTGTGATTGCTGTGGTTGGGCATTCCAATAAACCGGATCGCACGAGTTACCGGATTGCCCAGTTCTTACGACAGGTGGGGTATGTGGTTTATCCCGTGAATCCGCTAGTTAAGGAGATTGATGGTCAACCGAGTTATGCCTCGTTACAGGAAGTGCCGGAGCCTGTGGATATTGTGAATGTTTTTCGACGTTCAGAATATTTACCAGAAGTGGTTGAAGAG
>CBIHQL010000512.1:0-3653 GCA_966211855.1 uncultured bacterium | reverse complement strand
ATTTTGGCTTACAGCGATTTGCCTTTGGTGTCTACTGACTACCGTGGTACCGATGAGTCTTCGATCGTTGACTCTGAGTTGACCATGGTGATGGGCGGCAACATGGTGAAAGTTGTGGCTTGGTATGACAATGAGTGGGGTTACAGCCAACGCGTCGTTGACTTGGCTGAACTCGTCGGCGCTAAGTGGCAAGGTTAAGCTAACCCTGTTGCGGTACCTCAAGTATTGGGTGATGGCTGGCTAACTCCTCAAACAGTTTTTGAGTCTCCCAGGGTACTTGAGGCGATCGCTGTGTTAGCTAACTCCACCTGCTGAAGCAACCGTTATCTAGACATTCAGGACGTTCAACCGAGCGTCCTTTTTTTATGCCAAGTGAATCGTATAAATGGCGCTGTGGCCTTAAACCTGCAACCCAAAGTAGGTCAGCACAAGTTCTACAGAGCCTGTATTTCGCACTTCATGCACTTCTCCCGGCTCAACGGCAATACAAGTTCCGGGTTTTAAGGGATATGTTTCTTGATTAATCTGGATCACCCCTTCGCCTGCTTCGACGAAAAATACTTCACACATATCGGTATGAGCGTGAGCAACGGCAACTTGACCGGGAGCAAAACAAGCTTGAGAGAAATTTGTCAGATGGGGGAGATCTCCGGAGCGGAGCATGGCTTTTTTGCGGATGGCAGGGTTGTGAGAAACCTGCTCGGTTGGCAAATCATTGAGAGAGGTCAGTTTCATACAATCCTAAAAGTGTTGAAAACCCTGTTTAAGTGTCAAAACTTTGTCCGGTTCCGTGCCTGTCGCATCTATCAATAAAACTTCTGGCTTAGCAGTGATAGTGCCAACGATCGCAGCACCTGCACCCAATTCGGTAACCAAAGCAGTCGCGATCGCCGGGGGCAAGCACAATACGAGTTCAAAATCTTCTCCACCATACAACGCCCAATTTAGAGCTTGGTCAGCAGGTAGCCAAGTCGTTAAGGCTGGGGGAATTGGAATTTGACAGCGATCGATTTTGGCTCCCATCTGACTTTGGCGGCAAATCTGCAGGATCGCATCGGCTAAGCCATCACTGCTGTCCATGCCAGAAACAGAGAAGTGGTTAACGATTAGAGATGAGTGATCGGCTGCGAGGATTTTGTGGAGATGGGCCAGGATATCCAACCGGGGTGTTGGGCGTTGATGGGCTTGGATCAGGTAAGCGCGATCGCTAGGACTTAGTTCTTGCCCAACTTCAGGATGCAAGAGCAGTTCTAACCCAGCCCGCGATGCCCCATGAAATCCGGTGGCGACAATCAGATCTCCCGGTTGGGCAGTGCTGCGTTGGATGACTTGGGTGGGCGTGACTTGACCAAAGGCGGTAATCGCTAAGGTGATGATGGGCGATCGCGTGATGTCTCCGCCGACAATCGGGGTGTGCCACGGTTCTAAACACGCGGTTAGACCTTGGTAAATTTCCTCAATCCAAGCGACAGGAATATCACCGGGAATGCTGAGACCGACTGTGATCCCCAAGGGAGTGGCTCCCATTGCAGCTAAGTCAGATAAATTTGCAGCAGCGGCTCGCCAGCCCACATCAGTCGGAGAAGTCGTTTGCAGATTAGCGATCGCCTTACCTAAGCTGAAATGCACTCCGTCTACCAAAACATCGGTAGTGACTACCAGTTCTTGACCAGGAGTGGTTGCTAAAATTGCCGCGTCGTCGCCAACCATACCCGGTGGGCAGAAGGGCTGTAGTCTCTCTAAAAGACCTTGTTCGCCAATGTCTTGAACTTGGAGGGGTGAAAATTCTTTAGTCACGCCGTTGCTGACTGGGGCGTAATTTGGGGAAGCGGTAAAAAGTGTCGCCGTCTGCGTCTACTTCGGGTGTGGCAGTTAGCAGAGCAGCTTGTTGTTCTAAAAACTGACGAGCCAGTTGGGCATCTACTCTGGCAGCAGCGACGAGTTGTACTAAGGAAATGTAGCCATTCTCAGCTTCAAGTTGCTGATAAAAGGTGTTTTCCAATCGCCGCTGCTGTTGAGTGCGTTGTAGGTTGTTGAGCACCAGCAGAGTGATGAATGCTGCAAAGGCGATCGCAAACATCAACTCAAGAAGAACCATAACGGTAAGGGGGTAAGAAGAAAAAGCGGAGCGATCGCGAACTCAATTAAGCGGCTTGAGGCTGCACTAAATTCTCGGCTCCTTTCACCACCTTAGCCGAAATAATCTTGTCTCCGGCAGAGAGGTTATCTAAAACATCTTTGCCTTCGGTCATGTAACCAAAAATGGCGTAGCGACCATCCAGCAAATTGAGGCCAGGAGGCGTGAGTTCTGGCTCAAACAAAAAGAAGAAGAACTGAGAAGAACCGCCATTGGGGTCTTCACCGGGACGCGCTAAAGCAACCGCACCAAATGCCGAGAAGGGTAGGACTGGCAAATCACGATAACGCCCTGCATCTTCGAGCGTAATGCCATAAGTAGGTGTATCATCCCCTTCGACTAAAACTTCTAGCGGAATAGCGCGATATTTGCCTGTTTTCGGGTCAACAAAGCCTTCTTCAGGGCCAGGGGGGTCACCGACTTGCAACACGTAAGACTCTTCGGCACGGGTAAATTCCAGCCCATCGTAGAAACCGCGTTGTACGAGGTCTACAAAGTTACCTGCGGTGACCGGGGCGCTATAACCATCTACTACCACGGTCATGGGGCCTTTATTGGTTTCAACTGCGATCGTGGCTCGGCCCTTGAGTTGAGGCAAGTTGCTATATTCGGCAGGCACTTCAAAGGGGAATTTTTGTACCATTACTTCTTCAAGTTCCCCAAGTTGGTCTAGCAATACAGACCGTTGTTGCCATACTTGCTCTTTATCCTTGGCTTCGATCGCGGCTTGCAAGTTGGCAATTTGGGTTTGCATTGAGCCAATTAGTGTCTCAGCCACAGCGCGATGTTCTTCGGGGACGCTGGCTAAAAGGGCGTCTTGCTTGCCTTGCAAAATAGAACTTGCCTTGCTGGCATCTTTGCTCAAGGCTCCCCAGCGACGATTACCTCGGAGTTGAGCCGCCATATCTTCTACGTTGGCTTCGAGGTCACGGACGGGTTTGTTATCGATGGGCAGAGCATGCCGCAACAGGGCTTTACCGTCAGTAACCGCGTTCCCCGCAGGCAAGCGACTGACGCGATCGGCAGCCCAGACAGCCGGACTGCTACTCAACGACAAGGTGACGAGCAATAAGGCTAACAGCCCTGACTTGATCCAACGCCGCAGTGATAGAAGCTGCGAGTCACTTAAATGAAACATAAATTCATCCCCGATTGCCTAGATCCGGTTGGCGGTTCAAATTGCTTGAAAAGATATGGATTTTATCGAAATTCCATTTTCAATCTTGCCATAGCGTGGTTCAACGAACTTCCTCACAGGCTACTGGGAAGTACCCGCTCAGCGGTACAATAAATTGCCGATTGTTCTGCCCAGACAGTAGATTCATGATCTCCAGTAATGACTTTCGACCAGGCGTCACGATTGAATTAGACGGTAACGTGTGGCGGGTTGTAGAATTCCTGCACGTTAAGCCGGGTAAAGGTTCTGCTTTTGTCCGTACCAAGCTCAAAAATGCCCAAACCGGAAGCGTGGTAGAAAGAACGTTCCGTGCTGGAGAAGTGGTGCCCCAAGCAAACT
>CBIHQL010000511.1:0-3665 GCA_966211855.1 uncultured bacterium | reverse complement strand
AGCAGCATTCAACTCGCTCATGACTCACCAGGTTGACAAGACTTTACTCAAATGCTGCACTCCGAAAGTCAACTGAATATAAGCGCGAAAATCATCACGATCAGCAATCTCTTGAACTTAAATCATGCAACCAGAAATTATTGTCGGAAATAGCCAAACTGAGGGAGAAGCTTATCGGGGCTGGTTTATCGGGCATTTTTTGACACCCGCCGATGACCCCAGAGCTACCGCCGCCCTAGAAGTGAAGTGGGGTAAGCATCCTGCGGGAGACAGTCGCCCAGAGTGGGGGGTTAACGAACAAGCAACTACCCTGTCAATCTTGATTCATGGACGCTTTCGGCTTCATTTTCGCGATCGCGAGGTGGTTTTAGCTCAACCGGGAGATTATGCGCTGTGGTTGCCCGGAGTACCCCACGGTTGGCTCGCTGAAGAAGCCTCTACGGTGCTAACGGTGAGGTATCCTTCGGTGCCTTAGTAGGTTGACCATGTCGCTGCTGGTGCCACTGCCAAGCGTGAGCCAAAATACTGTTGAGGTCAGCATATTGGGGTTGCCAACCGAGTATGCTTTGGGCTTTTTCACTACTGCCAACCAAAATGGGCGGATCTCCAGGGCGGCGATCGCGCTCGATTACAGGGATTTCTCGCCCAGTGGCTTGACGAGCGGCCTCAATGACCTCGCGGACTGAGAACCCCAAGCCATTGCCCAAATTAAAGACATCACTATCTCCTGCATTTTCGAGATATTTCAAGCCCAAAACATGAGCCTGGGCTAGATCGCTCACATGAATATAATCGCGAATGCAAGTGCCATCTGGAGTGGGGTAATCGGTGCCGAGGATCTGAATCTCAGACCGCTGACCCAAGGCAGTCAGTAACACCAGCGGAATCAAGTGAGTTTCCGGCGTATGATCCTCACCCAAACGCCCCTCAGGCTCTGCCCCTGCTGCATTAAAGTAGCGGAACCGCACCGACTTCAAACCATAGGCTGCATCAAAATCAGCTAGCATTTTCTCAACCATTTGCTTGCTGGTTGCATAAGGGCTAATCGGATCTTGCGGGTGCTCTTCGGTAATCGGCACAAATTGAGGAACGCCATAGAGCGCACAGGTAGAAGAAAACACAAATTGCTTGATCCCCGCTGCCACCATTGCTTCCAACAGAGTGAGAGTGCCTGTGACATTGTTACGGTAATACTTCGCCGGATCACTGACTGACTCACCAACCGCAATAAAAGCTGCAAAGTGCATAACAGCCGTGATCGGATAGGTAGCAAACAACTGATCGAGAAGGGCGCGATCGCTGATGTCTCCCACTACAAGTTTGACCTGTAACTCTTGTTCGACGAGTTCCCGATGTCCATAAGAGAGGTTATCTAAGACAATCACTTCATAACCTACTCTCTGTAGTTCTAAAACTGCATGGGAGCCAATATATCCTGCTCCACCCGTGACTAAAATCATAGACTTATCACAATTCTCAGCTGCCGATTTCACCTCTCACCATGAAGCTAAACCAATTGTCTTTACATCCAACCAATGAGAGAGGTTTATAATATTAATAAGACTGCTGGTTGATTTTACAGAGTTGATACGTAACCAAAGTCACAGTGTATTTTAATAATTGTCTCCGTCTGGGGAAAGATTTCGGATCTATCGCTAAATAGAAGTTTAACCAAACTCATAAGACCTATTGTTAGTTTAATTCAGTCATTTACGCTTATAAAATAGGTAACTTATGGCTCCCCCTAATCCTTTTTTTAGTAGTAGTAACACTAGGACGAGATCTATAAGAAAGCTATCTCCTCAAGTAGCGTCCCAGGGTACATCAGCAGAAGAATCTACAATCGCTGATTTTTCGCTGTCAAGTCTTGATTGGTTATTTCCAGGTGTAGCTGATCTAGTTTGTTTATCCCACTTACGGTGGGATTTTGTTTATCAAAGACCTCAACATCTTTTAAGCCGTTGTGCAAAAAGCCGGAGAGTTTTCTTTGTTGAAGAACCTATTTTTGAATCTGGGGATGAATGGTGGTTAGAAGTTGGCAGGCGTGAGTGTGGTGTTTTTGTGGTTGTACCACACATTCCGAGCGGCTTAAGTGCTGAGATGGTCACTGCTATGCAGCAGAGCTTGATCGACGATTTATTTGATGAATATGCGATCGCTCAGCCAACTCTCTGGTATTACACCCCCATGTGTCTCTCTTATACACAACATATAGAACCTTTAGCTGTTGTGTATGACTGTATGGATGAGCTCTCTGCATTTAAAGGTGCCCCTCCCGAACTCAGAGAGTATGAAGCCCAACTATTTGATCTAGCTGATGTGGTCTTTACAGGGGGTCTCAGCCTATATGAAGTCAAGCAGCATCAGCACTCTAATGTCTATGCTTTTCCTAGCAGCATTGAAGTTGAGCATTTTGCAGAAGCCAGAAAAGAAGCTATAGATCCCGCAGATCAAGCAGATATCCCTCACCCCCGGATTGGCTTCTATGGGGTGATCGATGAACGGATGGATATTGAGTTATTGGCTGGGGTAGCAGAAGCCCGACCTGATTGGCATTTAATCATCATCGGCCCTGTGGTGAAGATTGATCCTCAAACACTACCAACACACCCAAATATTCATTACCTCGGTGGCAAGTCTTATCAAGAGTTGCCAAAGTATTTAGCAGGGTGGGATGTAGCAATGCTTCCCTTTGCTCGTAATGAATCAACCCGGTTCATTAGCCCTACTAAAACTCCAGAATATCTCGCGGCTGGTAAGCCTGTTGTTTCTACCTCTATCAAAGACGTGGTACGGCCTTACGGAGACTTGGGGTTGGTTCAGATTGCAGATACCGTTGATGAGTTTGTAACTGCCACCGAAGCGGCCCTACAACAAGGTCAAGACAGCAGTTGGCTAGAACGAGTGGATACCTTTTTAGCGCAAAACTCCTGGGATAAGACCTGGGCAAACATGCAGCAGTTAATTGAAACGGCGATCGCTCAAAAGCAGTCAGAAGTACCCGATGAAAATGTACCGCTGGTCTCCGACTTCTACACAGAGAGCGAAACTAGTTTCTCTTCCAGAACCATATAGATAGAAACCTCTACCCTATTTCTCTCCAGTCAGGAGAGTGGAAGGAGTGCTATACAAGTTCCTCTCTGGAGAAGAACTTAGGGAGGGGTTTGTCAGAATTCAACAATTTTCATAGGGTAAGGAATTCCCATGTTTGACTATCTGATTGTCGGAGCAGGGTTTGCAGGCAGTGTGCTTGCTGAGCGTCTAGCCAGCCAAATGGGTAAAAAGGTGCTGATTTGCGATCGCCGCAATCATATTGGTGGCAATGCTTATGACCATTATGATGATGCGGGAATTCTCGTTCATAAATATGGGCCTCACATCTTTCATACCAACTCTCGTGAGGTATTTGAATATCTCTCCTTATTTACCCAATGGCGGCCTTACGAACATCGGGTGCTGGCTAGTGTTGATGGTCAGTTAGTGCCGATGCCCATTAACTTGGACACAATCAACAAGCTTTATGGCTTGAACCTCACCTCTTTTCAACTAAATGAATTTTTTGCCTCGGTTGCAGAACCAAAAGAATCGATCCGCACCTCTGAAGATGTCGTAGTCAGCAAGGTAGGTCGCGAACTCTACGAGAAATTCTTCCGCAACTACACTCG
>CBIHQL010000510.1:0-3669 GCA_966211855.1 uncultured bacterium | reverse complement strand
TGCGAGCGGTACCTTCAACGATCTTCATCGCTGCGTCAATATCGTTCGCGTTCAGGTCAGGCATTTTCGTTTGAGCAATTTCTTGCAATTGTGCCCGAGTAATAGAACCGACTTTCTTGCTGTTAGGTTCGCCAGAGCCTCGCTCAACCCCTGCTGCTTTCCGAATTAATACAGAAGCAGGAGGTGTTTTGAGAATAAAGGTGAAGCTACGATCTTCGAAAACGGAGATTTCTACAGGAACAACCAAACCTGCCTGATCAGCAGTTCTGGCATTGTATTCCTTGCAGAACATCATGATATTGACACCGTGCTGACCGAGCGCGGGGCCAATCGGAGGTGCAGGGTTTGCTTTACCTGCATTAATGGCCAACTTAATGACCGCGACTACTTTCTTTGCCATCTATCCGTTAGCTCTGTTTTTGAACCTGATTAAATTCCAGTTCCACTGGCGTATCACGCCCGAAAATGGAAAGCAATGCTTTGAGCTTGCTACGCTCAGGGCTAACTTCAATGACTTCTCCCTCGAAGTCTTTGAAGGGACCAGAGAGCACCAGAATTTTGTCTCCGGTTGCCATATCAATTTTGATAATGGGCTTTTGCTCCTGAGTCTGCTTGAAGATCCGCTCGACCTCTGCAGCACCAAGTGGCAAAGGTTTTACGTGACCTCTCCCCCGTCCGTAGCGGCGCTTTTGCTCGGCACCGACAAAGTTAATCACGTTCGGGGTGTTCTTGACAACTTGCCAAGTTTCATCATCCATGACCATGCGGATCAACACATAGCCAGGGAATACTTTTTCGTCGGAGCTTTGTTTGCTGCCATCCTTGCGAATTTTGACAGCAGGAGTTTGAGGAATTTCAACCTGAAGGATGCGATCGGTGACATCCATCGTCTGAAGGCGCTGTTCTAGGTTCAACTTGACGCGCTTTTCGCACCCCGAAGCTACCTGTACGGCGTACCAATGTGCTCCAGTACTTTGAAGACTGAGGCCGTCGTCATCAGCTTGCGACTCCAAACTCCCTTCCGAATACATTGAATTGTATGACTCGTCGGATGCAGCAGTCATCAGAATACCTTTCCAGCTGCCCAGCTAAAGAATTGATCGACTAGGTAAATGAGGGTTGCAGATAGGGTGACCATTAGAATGACCGCCACAGATTCACTGACAAGTTGCTGACGGCTAGGCCAAACAACTTTATCAAGCTCCTCTTTAGATTCCTTGAAGAAACCAACGGCATCAAACCCGCCTTGCTTTTCTTGTTCCTCTACTTGCTCTTTCTTAGCCACAGTTGCTAATTCCCCCATCTTTGCAGCTAGGATCAGTTCTCGCGTACGGTTTGAAGTAGACCCTGCTTCTTAAGGCTTTAGTTTAGGCTTTGGCACACGGCTTGTGGACTTCACAAGCAAAGGAACAGACCCGAAAGTAGTTGCTTTTTAACCAGTCTAGGCTATTCGGCGATACTTTCGGGCAGACCCTTCACGTTAGTGATCCAGCGCGCCCTGGAGGACTCGAACCCCCGACATCAGGTTTTGGAGACCTGCGTTCTACCAACTGAACTAAGAGCGCCCGAGGTGAGCTTGAGCTCAACGCTCAGCTTTTGCATTATAAGCCTAAGGCCGTGCTACGTCAACTTTAGAGCTTGATAAGTTCGGACTTGAACTCAAGACTAAAGGGCACGGTCGAATCGTTGCTTGATTCGGGTAGCCTTACCAACGCGATCGCGTAGATAGTATAGCTTAGCACGACGCACTTTGCCTCGGCGGACGACCTTGATGCTCTCGATGCGAGGAGAGTGAATGAGGAACACTCGCTCAACACCGACCCCTTGGAATACGCGACGAACCGTGATGGTTTCGTTGATGCCACCGTTTCGCTTAGCGATGACAACGCCTTCGTAGGGCTGAGTCCGCTCTTTACCGCCTTCTTGGATGATCACACCCACTTTGACGGTATCCCCGACATAGATCTCGGGGAGATTCGATTTAATTTGCTCCGCTTCAATAGAGCGGATGATTTCCTGCGCGTTCATAAGGTTTAAAAAAACTCACAGTCTTCTACTATACCCCGCTCTTGGGTTTCAGTCTAGTTCTTTGTCAAAGTCGGGTGGTGAGTCATGATGAACCGTCTTAATTTCTAAGGCGCGATCGCTGATACCGTCCTCAGACAAAATCTAGAGAATCTAAATGTGTCAATCATGACAATTAGTTGTTTTAAATAACGCTAAATTAAGCACTTTTTATTGACATTTTTAAGCCCAGTTAAACTAATAGAGGTTATTAACTCTTTCTAAAGGTATAAAACTTGGAATTTCGCCTTAAATCTAGCGATTTATCCCCCCCTAGAGGATTGAATTATCTAAAATGAACCAGTTTACTCTTTCGTAAATCTACGCCTTATTCAATGCTCATGATGGATTTTGCATTTCTTTCAGGTAGTGAATTGCCACAGTTATTTTGGGTGCTGCAACCACAGTTGGCACTCCATATTCCTGATGGTTTTTTAAGCTTACCTGTGAGCCTGGTGTCTTGGCTGATCGCCATTATTTTTTTGGTTGTGGCCTTAAATCGAGTTCAGGCTGACTATCAAGAAAAAGCAGTGCCTTTGATGGGAGTCTGCGCAGCCTTTATTTTTGCGGCCCAAATGATCAATTTCCCAATCATTGGGGGCACGTCGGGGCACTTGCTAGGAGGAACCTTGGCAGGAGTCCTGCTGGGGCCGTGGGCTGGCGCGTTAGTTGTCACAATTGTCTTTGCGGTGCAAGCACTGATTTTCCAAGATGGGGGGATCACGGCTTTAGGCGCCAATGTAGTGAATATGGGGTTAGTGGGCACCTTTTTGGGCTATTACCTCTACCGCACGCTCCGCTGGACTTTGGGACGCGATCGCCTACGCAGTACGTTAGTCAGTACCGGGATCGCCGCTTGGACGAGTGTGTTTGTGGCGGCAGTCTTGGCAGCATTTCAATTGGCTTGGTCAGGCACCGTGCCACTGCAGATAGCGGTGTCAGCAATGGCATTTTGGCATGTGTTTATTGGGCTAGGAGAAGCATTGATAACGGTAGTGGCGGTGAGCTTTGTCTGGCGGACACGGCCTGATTTGCTATACGACCCACCCCGCAGAGCGATCGCGGCTTCTGGACGCCCCTTGATGCCTCGATAAGCTCGCTAGAATTTTCACAATTAAGCCGTTTGTATAGTTTGGAAAATTTACGATGAGTCACAATTCTGCTCAAACTCGGAACCGAGCCATTGTCTGGGCTGGTCTAGGCATAGCGCTGCTCGTTGCAGTGTTTCTGTCACCTTTTGCAAGCTCGGACCCTGATGGATTAGACCGGGTTGCCCAAGATCACAAGTTTGAGGACAAGGCTGTTGCAGAGGCACCTGCTCAGAAATTGCCCTTTTATCAGGTGTTTGAAGAATATCAGTTGCGTGGAGCGCCTGAAGGTGTAGCGACCTCGGCGGCTGGTTTGGTCGGTACGCTAGTGACTTTTGGTTTGGCTTGGGGACTGGGCAAATTGGTCATTCAGCGATCGCCCGATCAGCTCCCCGCTGAGTCATCGGATCACTCTGAGCCGTAATAGGAATTGAAAGAATGCTGCTACATATTGGGGCTTTCCAACTAGATGTTAATAGCCAGCAAACAACGCTTTGGCACGGGTTAGCGCCCCGGA
>CBIHQL010000509.1:0-3674 GCA_966211855.1 uncultured bacterium | reverse complement strand
CGACGTAATTATGGGTTCAGTCGATCGCTAAGGCCAAACTTGTTGATAAATTCTAGGGGTGGGTATGAAGCCTGCCCCTTTTTTGATTTTTCTAATTTTCTCAAGCCCTATCTCAAGTAAGCTGATTTACGGCGATTGTATCGATTTAACATGGCAACGATTAACGACAACTACCTGAAGCTGAAGGCAGGCTACCTGTTCCCTGAGATTGCGCGGCGGGTGAATGCGTTTGCTGAGGCTAATCCAGACGCGAAAATTATCCGCTTGGGCATTGGAGATGTCACCGAACCCTTACCCGAAGCTTGCCGCACTGCCATGATCAAAGCGGTTGAAGACATGGGCGATCGCGCCAACTTCAAAGGCTACGGCCCAGAGCAAGGCTATGCTTGGTTGCGTGAAAAAATTGCGACTCATGACTTCCAAGCCAGAGGTTGTGACATTTCTGCCGATGAGATTTTTATCTCGGATGGCTCGAAGTGTGACACGGGTAACATCCTCGATATTTTTGGCGACAACAACACGATCGCGGTGACCGACCCCGTCTACCCCGTGTATGTTGATACCAATGTGATGGCGGGTCATACCGGAGATGCCAACGAAAAGGGTGAGTATGGCGGTTTGGTCTATTTGCCTGTCACCGCTGAGAATAACTTCACAGCCGAAATTCCTTCGCAAAAAGTAGACCTGATCTATCTCTGCTTCCCCAACAACCCCACAGGTGCAGTTGCCAGCAGAGAACACCTGCAAGCTTGGGTCAATTATGCCAAAGCTCACGGCTCAATCATCTTCTTTGACGCGGCTTACGAAGCCTTTATTACCGACCCGTCGATTCCTCACTCGATCTATGAGATTGAAGGCGCGCGCGATTGTGCGATCGAGTTTCGTTCTTTCTCGAAGAATGCAGGTTTTACTGGAACTCGTTGTGCGTTGACTGTAGTTCCTAAAACTTTGACCGCTAAAGCAGCAGACGGCTCGGATGTCGAACTGTGGAAGTTGTGGAACCGTCGGCAATCGACCAAATTTAACGGCGTTTCTTACATCGTGCAGCGCGGCGCAGAAGCTGTTTACTCGGAAGCGGGTCAAGCTCAAACTAAGGCTCTGGTCAGCTTCTATCTAGAAAACGCTAAAATTATCCGCGAACAGTTAACCGCAGCAGGCTTATCTGTTTATGGTGGTGTCAATGCGCCCTATGTGTGGGTGAAAACGCCCAACGGCCTTTCTAGCTGGGACTTTTTTGATAAGTTGCTGCAAACCTGCAATGTAGTGGGCACACCAGGTTCTGGCTTTGGGGCTGCGGGTGAAGGATACTTCCGGATTTCTGCCTTTAACAGCCGCGACAATGTGAATGAAGCGATGCGCCGGATTACCAGCAATTTCAAGGCGTAGCGATCGCCAGATTTCTCTCCTATAAACGAGTTGAAGGGTGGGCAGTGCGTCCCACCCAACTTTTTAGCTAGAGAGTCTGTAATAGACTGGTTGCTGCAAAGAGAAGCCTAATAAAACTGCTGCAACTACAGACATCTATTTAGCGAGGAATTAAGTGCTGCCGTGGCCCTACACCGGGGTTAATCATAGCAGCGACCTCTGCGGGGGAGAGTTGTTGGATTGCTTCTTGGAGATCACTCACTGTGAACTGGTAACCGTACTGATCCGCGATCGCTACAAATGCTTCGGGGTCAGCCGTTGCTTTTAAGCGAGTTTGTAAGTCTTGGTCTTGTTTTGCAGCTTTAAAGAATTGAGCAGCACCAAGTGTTGTCATAATTGCACATCCTTCTGCTAAATCGAGGGGGGTATAGCTGAATTCACTGCTTACCCTCAAGCTTAGAAGAAGAATTCAAACTGGATGCAATTTGACAGTAAAGTTTACCAACTTTAATTTCTCCCCAAAGCGATTGCTATCTATATACCGTAGTCTTGACGGAGAATTGTTGTGACTTTTAGTAGTATTGTTGCCTTGTTTGGTGCCATGGTTGTTCTGGCGGCTATCCCTAGCGTCAGTGTAGTGGCTGTCTCGACACGATCAGCGACATCCGGCTTTATTCACGGCGTTTTTACAGCGATAGGGATAGTGCTGGGTGACATTATCCTTATTGTCATAGCCATTTGGGGATTGTCGTTCTTAGCAGAAACAATGGGAGACTTTTTTACCCTGCTCAAATATGTGAGTGGAGCTTATTTGATACTGCTGGGAATAGGTCTGTGGAGAGTAGAACCTCATGATATACAAGTACAGGAGGTTGTTAGGTCTTCTTTAATATCCAGCTTTTTAACAGGTCTTTTGATTACTCTAGGCGACCAAAAAGCTACTTTGTTTTATCTGGGTTTCTTTCCGGCTTTTCTGGATATCTCTAAAATATCTGTTGTTGATACTCTCATCATTATGACCATTACTATTGTGGCTGTAGGAGGGGTAAAAATCGGCTATGCTTTGATGGCACATAGAGCCAGATTGCTGTTTAGCTCCAAAATCAAAAAAAGAATCAACCTCGCTGCTGGTTGTGTCATGGTTGCTGTTGGAGTGTTTCTAGTTATAAAACCTTAAGGGTATTTAGATTGCAAATTCAATTCGGGCGATCGCCTCTACGCTTTTTGTAATCAGTCTTATACTTTGCTTTGTCTCTCGATAGGAGCGATCGCTCGTTCTCATTTAGGTTGTATTTCGTAAAAATATTTATTACCTCGTTACTATAGCTTCTCCAAGAATTTACTTAAAAAATTCATGATCATAGTTATGATGAGCTAAATCACTCATGCCATTTTGGTTTAAGCCTAGATAATCTATTAATTGGCGTATCAGAAAAAACAGAGCTTCTTTGCTGAGTTCATGTCTTGAGCCTCAAGCTTTGAATAGTTATGCTGAGTTTTTAGAAATTTATAGTACTCTGTATTCCCTAGGATTTCAGAATGATCGACTCAGTTTCATTTAGTGATGCGCAGTTAAACTATCCATTCCTGCTGATCACTCATATGGTTTGCGCAGATCAGCAAATCCATAATCAAGAGGCGAAAAGCCTACGAGAGTTAGCCTCTCAAGCCCAAGTGAGCCAGCAAACGCTAGATGAGATGGAAAAAATCTTGTCGCAAGATGATCAACAACTCTCCGTAGAGAAGGTGGCTCAAGCAATTCCTCCTCAGCAAAGAAGAGAAACTGTTCAGCAGCTTCTCAATATTGCTTATATTGATGGTTTCTTTTCTCCTCTAGAACGAGAGCTGCTTGAAAAGCTTTTCGAGTTATGGAAGGTTCCGAAGGAGACTAGACAAGAATTTCTTCTCAAGGCGGAAAGCAATGCTAGCAAGATGAAGAGTGGCCCAGAAGAAAAGCAAGCCTTATCTTTTGGTGCTCGCTTATTGAAGGTAATGGAAGCCATTCTGCCCAAGTACTTTATTAACAAATTAATGAAGTGGGTAAATCAAGATGTAAGGCAGCAAGTTGAACAGTTACAACAAGAACTTCTCTTGGCTGGCCCTGAATATGATGAGGCAATTCGTCAGTGCTCACAAGTGGCTCGTGAGGATTATAAGTTTACAGAAGCTGCCTTAATTTCAACATCTAAAACTTTACGTAGGTTGGAGGAGAATATTCAAGATGTTGTCACAGAGATTAGAAATAGAACTCTTGACAATAACCAGGCTGTTACAGCTAAAGAGGTTGCTGATCAGCTTGAGAATAGTAG
>CBIHQL010000508.1:0-3695 GCA_966211855.1 uncultured bacterium | reverse complement strand
CCCTAGCTGGTCTTATCAATTCTTTTTGCCTCGGCCTATTGTGCTTAGCAAGAGCCGAGAAGTTGTACAGACTTACACTGTAGTTGCAGAAGAACTGCCAAACGTAATTCCAGCTTTGAGTTGGGCCAAGGAGTTGTATTTTCCGACTCGCCAAGTTGCAGTGGACTCGGAATGGAGTTTGCGATCGCCTCTTGGTTTAGTGGAAGGCTTTACCTATACCGTCGTCTCAGAAGTACCTTACCGAAATCGGACACTGCTGAGCCAAGCCTCGACTCGATATCCGGAACCGATTCGCAGATACTATCTCCAATTGCCTCCAGAGATTGCTGACAAGGTACGGCAGAAGGCAGAGGAGATTTTGGCGACTTCTACAAAACCACTAACGGCTCCTTCTGAAAAAGCTCTGTATTTGGCGCAATATCTCAAGCAGCGCTACACCATTCAACCAGATATGCCCTTTTTGGGCGAGAACGAAGATTTAGTTGAGGCGTTTCTGTTCAAGTATGAAGGTGGTTACCCCGACCACTTTTCAACAGTATTGACCGTGATGTTGCGATCGCTGGGGATTCCGGCACGACTAGCCACAGGCTTTGCACCCGGAGAATTTAACCCGTTCACTGGTCTTTATGTGGTGCGTAATACTGATGCCTATGCCCTGACGGAAGTTTATTTTCCTAAATACGGCTGGTTTGCCTTTGACCCTATTCCCGGTCATGAGCTAGTGCCGCCCTCAATTGAAGAGAATCAAACCTTTAGTGTCCTGCGGCAATTTTGGCAATGGGTGGCGGGTTGGCTGCCCTCACCTGTAAGTGGTGCATTAGGTAGAGTATTTGAGGCGATCGCTCGGTTCTTAGCTCGTACCCTCGGTTGGCTTCTCGGGCTGTTTTCTCGCGGCTGGGTAGGGTTGTTTATTGGGTTAATTCTCAGTATCAGCTTGGCCTTTGTCGGGTGGTTGAGCTGGCAGGGGTGGCGAGCTTGGCGCTATCGACGTTGGCTGGCTAAACTTGCACCGATGGAGAGTCTCTACCAACAAATGCTGGCTTGGTTAGCGGAGCAGGGTTGTCGCAAGCGCCCTTGGCAGACGCCACTGGAATACGCCCGTCAATGGCATGAGCAAGGAACCGTAGACTCTCGCCAAACCGTTGATGATATTTCTCGGGCTTATGTTGACTGGCGGTATGGTGGGCAAGCACCCAATGTCCAGCAGCTACAACAGCGCTTCCAAGTGTTGAAAAAGCAGCGATCGCGGCAAGCATGGCAGTGGCGACCCCAGCAACTTATGAGATGGCGGACGCGTTAAGCTCAACAAACAACAAAAAATCGCACCCCGCTAATTCAGATAAAGCAGGGTGCGATTTTTTATGAATGAAGTAAAAGCGATCGCTTATGCAGTGGCTTCTACAGGAGCTGCCGCAGTAATTGGGTAAACGCTGACTTTCTTGCGGCTCTTGCCCTTTCTTTCAAAGGTCACGACGCCATCAACCAAAGCAAACAATGTGTCGTCATTGCCACGACCCACGTTGTTACCGGGGTGGAATTTGGTGCCACGTTGACGAACGAGAATGTTGCCAGCTCGCACAACTTGACCACCAAAGCGCTTAACACCTAGGCGCTGAGCATTTGAGTCGCGACCGTTACGAGTACTACCTGTACCTTTCTTATGAGCCATTGTTCCCTCAGAGGTCTCTACACGTTTTGGATTATGACAGCAGTTTGAGAAGCTTTACCAGTTCGTGATCTTTAGAGATCAATGGATTTGATCATCAACCGAGTCAGTTCTTGGCGGTGACCTTGCTTCTTACGAGTCTTCTTCTTGGGGCGCATTTTGTAAACGATGATTTTGCGGCCCCGTAGATGGCGCAATACAGTTGCGGTTACCGTTGCACCTTGCACTAACGGTTGACCGACAGAAATTTCGCCATCGTTTTGTACAAACAGAACTTTGTCGATGGTGATGTCTGCATCTGGCTCAGCAGCGATGCGCTCAACATCATAAAAGCGACCGGGTTCGACCCGCAGTTGCTTGCCACCTGTTTCAATAATTGCGTATGCCATTTGATTCTCCTAGGGTTGCCGTACAGGTAGCTGGTAAACGCCTTTCACAGTGAGCATTCCAGCGTTTGAGATTGCTCTTGCACCTGATCCGAGCAGAAATAGACAGCCAGTTTACTAGTTTCGCTAATTAGCAGGCTTTGTGTCAAGTCGAGATTGGCGCTGGCACCACCAAAATCCGGTAGCCAATCCAACGAGCACAAGGCTGATGAAATATCCCAAGACTAAAAGTCGCATCTGCAAGGGAGGCGCGACACCTTCCACCTCAACAGTTTGAGCAGCTTGTAAAGGTGGAAAAGATTTGAGAGTAGCAGGTTGAGGTCGAGCAGTCACCGTGATGCGATGTGGAGCACCATCAAAAAATTGGGGTTGCCAAGCAAATTGACCGTTAGCATCAGCGATCGCCCGATAGCTAAAAGCTGACCATTCGCCCTCGATCGCAGTGGTTTGAATTTCAAACTCAGCATTGGGTACGGGTTGATTGGTGCGGCGATCGCGCAGTTGTACCAGTAGCTGGGCTGGCTCTCCTACCACTGCATGGGTGTGACCCAGAATCTTTAGCTCTAAATTTTGCTGAGTGACTGAGGATGGCAATTCGCCTGAATTCGTGCCGGGGTCATAAGTGTGGGCTTGTTCATGAGTGTGGCTGTGGGATTCGGCAAACTCGGCACTTACATTAACCACGAGCATGGCAGCGATCGCGACTACTGCCGCCCCACTCAGCAACAATCGTACTTGCGTCGAAAGTTGCTCTGGCATGGGCTGATTGTGTTGACGACCGATGACCCAGCCACCCCCCAAACCAGCACCGAGTAGCACGACCACTAAAATGCCGAGATTGCGATACTTGACTTCATGTTCAGCAACCGGAAGCGTTAGGGTTTGACGGAAGGGTGCAAAAGCATTGTCAGCCGTCGGAGTGACCGCTACCTCTAATTGATAATTGCCTCGAATCGGCAGCATTTGGGCGAATTCCACTTCCCCCTTGGGCGCGATCGCTTGCATCTCCAACAGTTGCGTTCCTTCTACCAGCGGAAAATCGGTCGGCAACCAAGAATTAGCGGGTGGAGTCAGCAGCCGTAACGAAATTTTGGCGTTTTGTAGAGGTTGACCATTAGGTGCGATCGCTTGCAGCTTAAACTGCACCGGAGTCTGAGGGTGTTTCGCTTCAGCCTCGAATGGGAGCATCTGACCCACTGGAGGATTAGTTTGTATCTGAACACGCCCGGCTTCAAAACTTACTGGCGATGGAACAGCAGGCGCATGGATATGACCGTTATGGGCGCTACCAACAGCACCATAGCCCAATGCGCCCATTAGACTTAACACACTAATGAGCGTTGTTTGTCTGAGTTTTTGCATGGTTATGACTTAGTGGCAGCTTACGCTTAACGTGTGATGACGTAGCGAGTGCAGTTGATTATGAGCCGCCGGATAAGTGGAGAAAAAGACCGTCCACAACGTCAGAGCGCAAAGAGAAGTGTAGAGCGTTGCTTGCACAGGCGTTGATAA
Organism: uncultured bacterium; assembly: GCA_966211855.1. GTDB lineage: Bacteria > Cyanobacteriota > Cyanobacteriia > FACHB-46 > FACHB-46 > CBIHQL01. Next base: position 131 of record CBIHQL010000508.1, on the reverse strand, counting down.
AGTCCAACCGATCGCCCGACGTTGCAAAGCCGGAATCGAGCTAGATGACGTATTCATGTGTGTACCTCGCACAGTTAAGCTGGTCTTCAGCATTCGGCGGGCATCCTGACTCAGAAGCGGTTGTCTCAGCG
>CBIHQL010000507.1:0-3709 GCA_966211855.1 uncultured bacterium | reverse complement strand
GAGTCTGCTCCCAAATCGTTGGCAAAGCTAGCTTCTGGCTTGACTTCACTTGCGTCAACACCTAATTGCTCAGATACGATTTTCTGAACCTTAGCAAAAATTTCCTCTTGACTCATGGCAACCTTCTTTTGATGCAGCAGCTACTGTTTTGTAATGTTGAATTGTCAACCCAGGCGCTCTAGCTTCTGCATGGTTTTCTGGAGCCGATTATTTCTAAAAAAACCGAATCCAGGCATACATTTTGCTGAGCATTTCTTATCTTATCTGAAAGCGTGACGGCGATCGCGTAGGCTGATTGTTTTCTCTCAGCTCCTCTAGCACCCCCAAACTCCAAGAAAAGTTAACAACTAACGCCACGGTCTTTGGTTGAAAAAGCGATGATAGAAAAGTCCGGAGTGCTTTCGCTCTCGATGTTTAGCTCTGCGATCGCGGGCAGAAGGCTCCATTCATGGCTGGGTTACTATGTCGTCTTCATCCCTGAAATATGCCTATTTTCCTGGTTGCGTCGCCCAAGGTGCTTGCCGGGAACTCCATCTTTCAACTCAAGCCGTCGCTCAGGCTTTAGACATTGAGCTAATCGAACTCAAAAAAGCATCCTGTTGTGGCTCTGGGACGTTTAAAGAAGAATCACAACTACTAGAAGATACAGTCAACGCTCGCAATATTGCCCTCGCCGAAGCTCTGAACTTACCGTTGCTCACCCATTGCAGTACGTGCCAAGGGGTGATTGGGCATGTCGATGAGCGACTAAAGCAAGCGCAAAAAAATAACGGCACTTACGTTGAAGAGATTAACCATTTACTCAAGCAAGAAGGTTGCTCCCCTTATCGTGGCAGTACCGACGTTAAACATTTACTGTGGGCTTTAGTTGGCGACTATGGTCTAGAAGCGTTGCAAGCACGGGTGACTCGCAAACTCGCAAACTTAAACTGTGCGGCATTTTATGGCTGCTACCTGCTGCGGGCACAAACGTCGATTCCCTTTGATGACCCTTTTCAGCCAGAGTCGATGGAAAATGTATTTCGGGCGGTTGGAGCCACACCGATTTACTACCGAGGCCGCACCCAATGCTGTGGTTGGCCCTTATCGAGCTACGCCACTACGCCTGCCTTTCAAATGGCGGGTAAGCACATCCAGGAAGCGATCGCAGCGGGGGCCGATTGCTTAGTCACACCTTGTCCGCTGTGCCACCTCAACCTCGATTCGCGGCAACCCGAAGTGGAGCGGGTGATCGGTCAAAAACTGGGCTTACCTGTGTTGCACCTACCGCAACTTGTCGCCCTCGCTTTGGGCGTTTCTCCTGAAAAACTCGGCCTCAACAATCATGTAGTCTCGACGCGATCGGTGCTGGAAAAATTAGGTTTTTAACCACTTATTCAGCTTTAGTTGTAACAAGAACGTTACAGCGATCGCCATTATTCTTCTCACAAGAAACTGCTAAAAGCTTTTAGGCTGCGATTCTAGAGGTTTATTTGGCACCTTCAAGCTGAGAACAGGGTGTGTATTAATTTCTTTAAATTTTTGCGGCCTTTCTCAAAAGCAATCTCTGGCGCTGCGGTAAACTTGGCGTTGATTTAGAGTCTTACATTCTAAGACTTGCAAATCTGCTAATGCAGAGACCGCAAGGTATTGGACACCTAGTTTGGAGTCTTTAAACTCAATGTCTCATACTGTCAAAATTTATGACACCTGCATTGGCTGCACCCAATGCGTTCGGGCTTGCCCTACTGACGTTCTAGAGATGGTTCCCTGGGATGGCTGTAAGGCTGGCCAAATCGCCTCGTCTCCTCGTACTGAGGATTGCGTAGGCTGCAAGCGGTGTGAAACTGCTTGTCCGACCGACTTCCTTAGCATCCGGGTTTACCTGGGCGCTGAGACAACCCGTAGCATGGGTTTAGCTTACTAGAAACGACCCTTAAACGCATTCATTTTTATCTTGCGTTTATCGATATACTTAGGTTCAAAAAGACAGGGGAGGGTGACCTCCCTATTTTTTTGGCATCTGCATAAATTTGTTATTAGTTTTTGCCGATTTTCCTGGCTGACCTCTGAAGTGAGTTTTCATCTCGTACGATAAGTAGCACTACTAATTGAGAAAGCTTGTTAAAGTCTCAATATTTCGTCAATGTTAAGTCTGCGATCGCTCCCCCGATGAGAAGCGGAGTCGATCCCGCAGCAACCATCATCGCTTCGCAGGAGTTGTGCGTTAAATGTGCGGAATTGTTGGCTATATCGGTACCCAAGCAGCCAGTGGCATCTTACTAGAAGGACTTAGAAAACTGGAGTATCGGGGCTACGATTCTGCTGGGATCGCCACTGTTTGGGAAGGCGAAGTTCATTGTGTGCGGGCCAAAGGCAAACTGCTGAATCTGCAAGAGAAGCTGGAAGGAATGGAAAACCCAGCGCAGATCGGCATTGGTCACACCCGCTGGGCAACTCATGGTAAACCCGAAGAATATAACGCCCACCCCCACATGGATACGGCGTTGCGGATTGCAGTCGTGCAAAACGGCATTATCGAGAACTATCGGGAACTGCGGGAAATTCTCAAGGAAAAAGGCCATACCTTCCGCTCTGATACCGATACTGAAGTGATTCCTCACTTGATTGCGGAGGTGCTCAAGAAGTTACGGGCTGAAACTCCAGCGACCAAAACTGCCACAGCCCAGCAATCAGAACTTGCTGAAGCCGTACGCCAAGCGGTGAATGAACTCGAAGGGGCTTTTGCGATCGCTGTCATCAGCGCCGACTACCCCGACGAACTGGTTGTGGCGCGTCAACAAGCCCCCTTATCCATTGGGTTTGGGCAAGGAGAATTTTTCTGCGCCTCCGATACCCCCGCTTTAGTGCCCCACACGCGAGCCGTCTTAACCCTAGACAATGGGGAGCTGGCGCGTCTAACTCCTTTGGGGGTTGAGGTCTATAGCTTTACAGGCGATCGCTTGCGTAAAACTCCCCGCACCCTCAACTGGAACCCGGTCATGGTTGAGAAGCAGGGTTTCAAACACTTCATGCTCAAAGAAATCTATGAGCAGCCCGGTGTGGTGCGAGCTTGCCTAGAAGCCTACTTAGACAATAGCTGGAGTCCTGAACTAACCACTTCGCCGATCAATCTCAATATCTCTGCTGACCTCTACGACAATCTCAAACAGGTGCAGATTGTGGCCTGTGGCACGAGTTGGCATGCAGGTTTAGTTGGCAAATATTTGATTGAGCAAATTGCGGGCATCCCAGCAATGGTGCAATATGCCTCAGAGTTTCGCTATGCTCCGTCTCCGCTGACACCTCACACCTTGACGATCGGGGTGACGCAATCGGGCGAAACCGCTGACACCCTAGCAGCTTTGGAAATGGAAAAACAGCGACGGGCTGACCAAGCACCTGAGTTTGCAGCTCGTCTGTTGGGGATTACCAACCGTCCTGAAAGTTCTCTGGGTCATTTGGTGCCGCACATTATCGACACCCACGCTGGCATTGAAATTGGGGTCGCCGCTACCAAAACCTTTGTCGCTCAACTGATGGCCTTCTACGCCCTCGCGATCGACTTGGCTTATTACCATAAAAGCTTGTCTCCTCAACGGCTAGAAGAAATTATTCTGGGTTTACGGCAATTACCTGCTGAAATTGAACTCATTCTTGAAAGCCAAGAGCGCTATATCGAGGAACTCGCCCACGATTTTGCCGAAACGCAAGACTTTATTTTCTTAGG
>CBIHQL010000506.1:0-3719 GCA_966211855.1 uncultured bacterium | reverse complement strand
TTCGTACTCGACCTGGCGATCCGATGCAACGTTCGATTGAGCGCTCTTTCAGTGACTCAGTGTTAGCAGCGCTCCCGATCAAAAGCATTCACCCAAAACGCAAAACTCTACTCGTAGATCTCAGCCCCCTGCTCCTGGGTGACTTTGCTGAGCTAACGCCAATCGTCAGTTGGATGTTGGATACGTCTTACAGCATTGATGCCAATCGTTCTTATTTTGGCCCTGTTAAGGCCTTTCCTCTGAATGTCGAGGTAGAGTCGGTCTATGGGTTCTCCTCGGAGGGGGGTAGCCCTGAAGAATCGAGTTATATCTCTTCGCTGCCAGACAGTCGAGCTTTAACGCTGCGGGTGCACTACAGTTTTTCTGAGCTGCCTAAAAACAACGGCTATCGCCCCCGGTTGGCTGACGATCGCATTGGTTACTTCATCACCGCTTATCAAGACTTCTCAGATGACAGCCGCCCAGAACCTTTCGTCCGCTACATCAACCGCTGGCATTTAGAAAAACAAGACCCGGATGCGGTGACCTCGCCCCCCAAGCAGCCGATCGTGTTCTGGATTGAAAACACGGTGCCGCTAGAATATCGTGATGCAGTACGAGAAGGCGTGCTGATGTGGAATCGGGCCTTTGAAAAAATCGGCTTCCGCGATGCGATCGAAGTTAAGCAGATGCCCGATAACGCCACCTGGGATCCGGCTGATATTCGCTATAACACTATTCGTTGGTTTAACTCGTTTGACGCGACCTTTGCGATGGGGCCATCCCGTGTGAATCCGCTCACAGGTCAAATCCTAGATGCCGATATCATTGTGGATGCCAACTTTATCCGATTTCTCAAGCAAGGGTTTAATACCCTGGTTGCTCAAAGCCAGTCAGCTGGTAAAGCTAGCAAAAATCTCTGTGCATTGGCTCAGGTGCAGCCTCCTTACCTGCGTGCGAGTGAGGATACAACCCAGGCTGAGTTGCCGGCAGCAGTTTCTCGGTTTGCGCGCCGACTTCACGAGCAAGACGCTTGCTACAGTACAGAAATTGCCCACCAGTTTGCGGCAGGTCGGCTTTCGCTGGCGTTGATGCAAAATGCGATGCCGAGTGGGCCAGAGATGCAGAAGTATGTGCATCAATTTATGCGTGAGTTAATTGCCCATGAAGTCGGACATACGTTGGGCTTGCGGCATAACTTCCACGCCAGCACCATGCTCCACCCCAACAACCTCAACAACACTAAACTCACGCAGAGCAAAGGGTTGGTAGGTTCGGTGATGGACTATAGCGCGGCTAATTTAGCACCACCGGGAATGAAGCAGGGTGACTACTTTACGCCAGTCGTGGGGCCTTATGACGACTGGGCGATCGCTTACGGTTATAAGCAAATTGCCGCTACAGTACCCCAAGCCGAATTGCGAGAACTCAAGGCGATCGCTCAACAAGCTGCGGCTCCAGAGCTGGCCTATGGCACTGACGAAGATATGATTGCGGGCGTTGACCCAGAAGTAAATGTCTTTGACCTCAGTGGTGATACGTTGCTGTACTCGCAGTGGCAGATGGATAATGCCCGCGAGATGTGGAAGCGCCTTGAGAAGCGATATCCCATTCCGGGTGAAAGTTACAGTGAAGTGCGCGATGTCTTTGACACGATCTTCTTCTATTACGTCAATTACGCTTTACAGGCCAATAACTACGTGGGAGGTCAGTCTCTCAGCCGTTACCATGGTGGAGATACCAGCGATCGCCTACCCTTAGAACCCATCCCTGCCGATCGTCAGCGTCAAGCTTTGGCCTTGCTGCAAAAGTATGTGTTTGATGACACAACTTTCCAGTTTTCGCCCCAGTTACTAAATAAGCTTGCACCTTCCCGCTGGAATCACTGGGGAACCAATGTACCGATCTTTAACCTCGACTATCCACTGCACGATCGCGTTTTGTTCTTGCAAAGCATTGTATTGCGCGATCTGCTGTCTGGAGAGCGGCTGGCTCGGATCAAAGATACTGAGCTAAAGGCGGCACCCGGGCAAGCGATCGCTTTACCAGAGTTGTTTGAAACCTTGCAAACTAATATTTGGAAGGAAGTCGTACAACCTGATCAACCGCTCACATCGCTATCGAGTCTGCGGCGTGGTTTACAGCGCGAACACCTGAATCTACTAACGAATATGGTGCTTCGTAAACGACGAGTGCCTGAAGATGCCCGCACTCTGGCTTGGTATCAACTTCGGCAACTCCACAGCTCGTTAGGAAATACCCTCCGTAAGGGTCGCAATCTCGATCTCTACACAAAAGCTCACCTCGAAGAAACCCGCGATCGCATTGATAAAACTTTGAGTGCTCAACTAGAAACTCAATAATCCTCAACCTCTCAACGAGCAGCGCACCATGTCTGAGTATGGTGCGCTTTTTTTGTGCTGAATGCAGGGTTCATCGTCCAAGAGTTTTGAGCATTTCCTGCGCCTGATCGACAAAGTGACGATTGCGGCGGTAGATACAAGCGCAAAAACGGCAATTTATTTTTTGTCAGATTTGACGGCTGACATATTTTCAAACCAGCCACGCTGCCAGAAGAAGAAGACCAGCGCCCCTGCGATCGCTGCCATCACCCCCAGACACGCTGGGTAACCCCAATACCAATTTAGCTCTGGCATATTCCACGGAGAGACTTCTGTGTTGAAGTTCATTCCATAAATCCCTGCCACAAAGGTTAAGGGGATAAAAATTGCTGAAATAACCGTGAGTGTTTTCATAATTTCATTCATGCGATTGCTCACAGATGAAAGATAAACATCCATCAAACTAGATGCCAGTTCTCGATAGGTTTCTACCATATCTAGTACTTGCACTGCATGGTCATAGCAATCACGCAAATATACGCGCACCTCAGCACTAATCAGGTCGTTGCCATCACGAATTAGTAAGTTAATTGCATCTCGCTGAGGCCAAATTGAGCGTCGCAAGGTTAAAAGTTCTCGTTTCAATGCGTGGATTTTTTCTAAGGTCTTGCGAGTTGGTTTTTCGACTACTTCATTTTCTAAATCTTCTAAGCGCTCGCCGTAAGCTTCTAAAACTGGAAAAAAGCCATCAATGATGGAATCGAGGAGTGCATAAGCTAAGTAGTCAGCACCTTGCTTGCGAATCAACCCTTTATTGCTGCGAATACGCTCTCTCACGAAGCCAAAAGAATCGTGCTTAGGCTCTTCTTGCACAGTCAGGAGGTAATGCCGGCCTAAAATGAAGCTGACTTGCTCACTCAAAAAGCCTTGCTCGATCGGCTCTAGCATCACCATGCGCGACACAATTAATATTTGGTCGTCATATTCTTCCACTTTGGGACGCTGAGGCACATTGACAATATCTTCTAAAACCAAAGGGTGCAGGTTAAAGACCTTGCCGATTCGTTGCAAAACGTCTTCACTCCCTAAGCCTTGCACATCTACCCAAGAAACCGACTCAGTATCTAGATGGGGCGTACATTCCTCTGGGCACTCTACTTGCAATCGTGTTGCTTGAGTCTCGTTGTAATCAATCAAGACAATGACCGGGGGCGGGGCATCGGCTTCAATGGCGAGCGTTCCTGGCACACTCCCTGGCTCATCATAGAAGTAGTCTACATAGGATTCATCGTCATCAGGGGAAGTGACAATTGAACGTGGTAGAGAATGGGCAGCACCAGAAACGACAGGATTTTGCCAAGTTCGAGGAGATTGATCTGCCATAACTGCTAACCGGGA
>CBIHQL010000505.1:0-3741 GCA_966211855.1 uncultured bacterium | reverse complement strand
TCGAAGCGATGATGAACTGTCAGGCGCTCTCACTTTTTACTGCCTCTGCTTTTCTAGCCCCTCACTCCTCACCCCTCACTCCTCTCCCCTTACTCCTCTCTCCTCCTTACGATACTTGGCAATTTTCTAAAAACTCTACTACTTTGCAAGTGTGACTTCAGGGTAAAAGAAAGATTACAGAGATAGAGATCATGCAACAATCAGCTTTTAATAATGATCCGTTATGGTTCAAAGATGCCATCATCTATGAGGTGCCGGTGCGGGCATTTGCTGATAGTAATGGTGATGGGATTGGAGATTTTCGCGGTTTAACGGAGAAGCTAGATTATTTGCAGGATCTCGGGGTGACGGCGCTATGGGTGTTGCCGTTTTTTCCGTCGCCTCTGAAGGATGATGGGTATGATATTGCTGATTACACGCAGGTGAATCCGATCTACGGGACGGTGGCTGATTTTCAGGCGTTTCTGACGGCGGCGCACCAACGCGGGATTCGGGTGATTATTGAGCTGATTGTGAATCACACGTCTGATCAGCATCCTTGGTTCCAGCGGGCGCGGCGATCGCCTAAGGGTAGCCCGGAGCGAGATTTTTATGTGTGGAATGATACGCCGGAGAAGTATCAGGAAGCGCTGATCATTTTCCAAGATTTCGAGACTTCTAATTGGGCTTGGGATCCGATCGCAAAGTCTTATTATTGGCACCGTTTTTATTCTCACCAACCTGACCTCAATTACGACAATCCGGCGGTGCGGGAGGCGGTGTTTGAGGTGCTGGATTTCTGGCTGAGTATGGGGGTGGATGGCCTACGAATGGATGCGGTGCCCTATCTCTATGAGCGGGAAGGGACGAATTGTGAGAATTTGCCGGAGACTCACGAGTTTTTGCAGCAGTTGCGTCAGCGGGTGGATGAAAAGTATCCCAATCGCATGTTGTTGGCGGAAGCAAATCAGTGGCCTGAGGATGCGGCGGCTTACTATGGGGATGGCAATGAGTGCCACATGAATTTCCACTTTCCTCTGATGCCGCGACTGTTTATGTCGTTGCGGATGGAGGATAGTTTCCCGATTGTTGATATTCTGCGGCAAACTCCAACGATCCCTGACAATTGCCAGTGGGGGTTGTTTTTGCGCAACCACGATGAGTTGACGCTCGAAATGGTGACGGATGAAGACCGTGACTATATGTATCGGGTGTATGCTCAAGACCCGGAGATGCGGGTAAATTTGGGGATTCGTCGCCGTTTAGCACCTTTGCTGGGGAATGATCGCCGCCAAATTGAGTTGCTGAACAGTCTCCTTTTATCCTTACCAGGAACGCCTGTGCTCTACTACGGTGATGAGATTGGCATGGGAGACAATGTCTATGTGGGCGATCGCAATGGGGTGCGTACTCCGATGCAGTGGAGTGCCGATCGCAATGCGGGTTTTAGTAAGGCAAATCCCCACCGTCTCTATCTACCGCTGATTGTTGAGTCAGAATATCACTATGAAGCGGTGAATGTGGAGACGCAACGGGCAAACCCCAACTCGTTGTTGAATTGGATGAAGCGTCTGATTGCGACTCGGAAGCGATTTCAAGCGTTTGGTCGGGGAGATTTTGAATTTTTACACCCAGAGAATCGCAAGGTGTTGGCGTTTCTGCGCACCTATGAAGATGAGCAAATTTTGGTGGTGGCAAACTTATCGCGGTTTGTGCAGACGGTGGAACTCAATCTTGCAGATCATAAGGGTAGGGTGCCGATGGAAATTTTCGGTCGCACTGAGTTTCCGGCGATCGGTGAGTCTCCCTATTTCTTAAGTCTGGCTCCCTATGCGTGTCACTGGTTCGCGCTGAAGTTACAACCAGGGGCAGTACCGGCGCGGCGATCGCTAGACCAGTTGCCGACATTGATGGTGAGAGGAACTTGGCAATCTCTCGTGACTGAGCGAGTGCTGCGCTCTGAGCTAGAGGCGGTGCTGTCTGAGTATGTTTATACCTGTCCCTGGTTCCATGGCAAGGCCCGCAAGTTGCAAGCGCTGCATATCAAAGACGCGATCGCGATTCCTTACCAAAATCGTGAAGCTCACATTCTCTTATTACAGGTTGACTACATTCAGGGAGAGTCGGAAACCTATTTGCTGCCTCTCACGTATGTTACAGGTGAACTAACTACTCAGCTCATGACGGAGATGCCGTGGACGGCGATTGCTCGGGTACAAGTGCCGAGTCAAGAGGCTCCCGGAATGTTGGTAGATGCGATCGCAGACAAACCGTTTTTGAGTGCTTTGTTTGAGGCGATCGCCCAACAGCAGCCCTATACCGGCTCGTCAGGAGCTCTCAAGGCGCAGACTACTGAGTTGTTTGCTCAACTTCAAGGAGATGCCAAACATCTAGAACCTGTTGTGATGAAAGGTGAGCAGCGGAACAGCTCCATTGTCTATGGCGATCGCCTGGTGCTGAAGTTATTCCGCAGTGTGGCGGTAGGGGTAAACCCAGATTGGGAGATTGGTCTATTTTTAGAAGAGGCGCAACATCTCGATCACTTTGCCTCTGTTGCTGGAAATTTGGAGTATCATTCCCATCACGAGAGGTTGGGTAATGCACCCTTGCCACCGATGACAATCGGGGTGTTGCAAGAGTTTCTCTTAGATACTCGTAATGCTTGGGACTACACGCTCGACAGTCTCCGTGGCTATTTTGATCAAGTGTTGGTGCATCATGCAGATGTGACTGAAGTGCCAGTGCCGACAGGGTCTTTGTTAGAACTCCAAGCACAGACTATTCCAGAGATGGTGGGGCTGGCGATCGGGCCTTATCTCGCTCATGCTCAACTGCTTGGGCAAAGAACCGCAGAGTTACACGTGGCTTTAGCATCGAATACCGAAAATCCTGACTTTTCTCCGGTGCAGTTCTCTTCGTTCTATCAGCGATCGATCTATCAATATGCCCGCAACTTGACGGGTCAAACGTTGCTGTTGTTGCAACAGAAGCTAGAAGCCCTGCCAGAGGGGGTGCAGTCAATGGCACAAGGTGTGTTAGATCGCCAAGAAGAGTATCTCGATCGCTTCCAACAGGTACTCAATCAAAAAATCACGGCACTACGGACTCGCTATCATGGCGACTACCATCTGGGGCAAGTGCTCTACACAGGCAAAGATTTTGTGATTATTGATTTTGAGGGAGACCCCACTCGAACCATTAGCGAGCGCCGGATGAAGCGATCGCCTTTACGAGATGTGGCTGGAATGCTGCAATCGTTTAGTTACGCAGCCAATATTGCTCTCCGTCAAGAAAAAGAGACGGGTTTAATTCGCCCAGAGATCTTACCTGTGATGGAACAATGGGCAGAGTTCTGGTACCGCTGGGTGAGCGCTGCTTTCTTAAATAGTTATCTGGCGATCGCGAGTCAAGATTCTTTCTTGCCCAAAACCCCGACTGAGTTGCAAGTCCTGCTAGACTGCTACCGCCTTGAGCAAGCATTTACCGACCTCGCCTCCGAACTCAATTATCGCCCTAGCTGGGTAGATATCCCACTCCAGCAATTGCTGCGAATGTAGATGATTAGTTCCTGAACTCTTCCCATCTTGCTCCCCTTCCCTAGCAGGGAAGGGGCTGGGGGTTAGGTCACCGCTCTCAACCCGAATTCTGCCAAAACATATATGCTAGGGATATTCAAGTTCTGGGTAGAGCAGTGGCGAGTTTTGCGGTTTGGGTGTCGGGGCCAACTCGGAGTGGCAAAACCAATTATTTAGTCAATCAGTT
>CBIHQL010000504.1:0-3755 GCA_966211855.1 uncultured bacterium | reverse complement strand
GCTAACTGCTGCTCAAGCCGAACTCAAAAGTGCCGAGGCCGACAAAAAAGCGGTGGAAGCTCAGTTAGCCTATCTCACAGTCAGCAGCCCCCTCGATGGGGTCGTGATTACCCGCAGCGTCGAGCCAGGAGAAGTGGTCGCCACGGGTAGAACGCTACTCACCCTTCTAGACCCGCAACAAGTGTATTTGCGTGGCTATATCCCTGAAGGAGAGATTGGCAAAGTGCGGATTGGTCAGCCTGCCCAAATCTTTTTAGACTCTGCGCCTGACCAAGCTGTAAGTGCCACTGTTGCCGCAATCGATACCCAAGCTTCCTTTACACCGGAAAACATTTATTTTCGTGAAGACCGAGTTAAACAAGTCTTTGGGATCAATCTCAACATTACCAATCCTACTGGACTTGCTAAACCAGGGATGCCTGCTGATGGTGAAATCTTGCTGCAAGCATCGGAGCCTGCAAGATGACCTCTACCCCCGTAACCGCGATCGCTCCGGTGGTCACTGAGCAGTCGGTGATCGAAGTGGCGGGGTTGACCAAGCGCTACGGCAAATTAGTAGCGGTACGAGGTATTGATTTTGAGGTGCGGCGAGGAGAGATTTTTGGCTTGATTGGCCCCGATGGAGCCGGAAAAACCACCACCTTTCACATTTTGGCGGGCGTGATGGAAGCCACGGGGGGTCAAGTACAAGTTTTGGGTCAAATTCCTCGGGAGGCCCGACTCGCTATCGGATACCTCACCCAGCAGTTCTCTCTCTATCTCGACCTCAGCATTGCCGAAAATCTCCAATATACGGCGGGCTTACGGAAAGTTCCGGCTGCTCTCCTGGCCCAACGACGAGACAAATACCTGAAATTGATGAATCTGGAGCGTTTCGCTGATCGCTTGGCAGGGCAACTCTCTGGTGGCATGAAACAGAAATTGGCACTCTGTTGTGCCCTAGTCTCTCAACCCGAAATCTTGCTATTAGACGAACCTACTACAGGTGTTGATCCCGTTTCTCGTCGCGAATTTTGGGATGTGTTGGCGGCCTTGGCTCACGAGGGGGTGACCATTGTAGTTGCTACACCTTACCTCGATGAAGCCGAGCGCTGTAACCGCATTGCCCTGATGTATGACGGTCAAATTCAAGAAATCGGCACGTTGAGGCAGTTGCGACAGAATTTGGGTTTAACTCGGTTAGAAGTACGCACCGAAGATAATCGATCGCTATCAGCCGCAGAACAAATTTTGACACAGGCGATCGCAGCCCCAACCGATGCAACTTCTCAGCGAGACAGGGTAGACCCTCTAGCCACACCCAGCATGATTGCCGATGTTCAAAGCTTTGGCGATCGCTTAGATGTGTTAACTCAAGATCCCCGACAAGGCAAAACTCAAGTTCAGCAGCTCCTCCAGCAACATCAGTTAGCGATCGCCAGCATTGAAACCGGAGAGGCCACCCTCGAAAATGTCTTTGTCACCCGTCTGCGCCAACAAGGTTCTGATCCACCTTTTGTGACTTTCCCTCGCTTGTTACATGCAACAGCACCCACCTCAACTACGCCGCCTCAAACTACATCCATCGCGATCGAAACCCACAATTTGCAGAAAGTCTTCGGCAGCTTCCAAGCGGTTCAGGGCGTGAATTTAGCGGTGCATTATGGTGAGATCTATGGGTTACTTGGTGCCAATGGAGCTGGGAAAACGACAACCATTAAGATGCTATGTGGATTGCTTCCCGCCAGTAGTGGGCAGATCTCCCTGGCAGGTGAAACTCAAAATTTGCGCAGTCCTGAGTTACGGCGTCGCATCGGTTATATGAGCCAAAAATTCACCCTCTACGACGATCTCAGCATTGTTCAAAACCTAGAGTTTTATTGTGGGGTCTATGGTGTCCCCCGGCGATCGCGACGCCAGAAAATTGAGTGGGTGATCGAGATCTGTGGGTTAACAGGTCGCGAAAACTTGATCACAGGGCAACTACCCGGAGGCTGGAAACAACGGGTCGCCTTTGGGGCATCAGTCATGCACGAGCCAGAAATCTTGTTTCTTGACGAACCGACCTCTGGTGTTGACCCCTTAGCACGACGGCAGTTTTGGCGCTTAATTGAAGACTTCGCTCGTCAAGGTACAGCGGTGTTAGTGACAACCCATTATTTAGAAGAAGCCGAGCATTGCAATCGCATGGGGTTCATGGTGGCAGGTCAGGTGGTTACTCAAGGGTCACCCAGCCAAATCAAAGCCGAGCAGCCAGGGCAACTGTTAGAAATTGTCACAGATCAAACGCAAGCCGCTTCTGATCTCCTCAAAACTCAACTTGAGAGCTGGCGAGTTTCGATCTTTGGCGATCGCCTGCATATTGTCTTGGATGATCCCGCAACAGAACTGCCCCCGCTCAAACAGCAATTAACTGCCGCCAACTTTACCCTGACTTCGCTTCGGCCTATCCCTTTCTCGTTAGAAGATGCTTTTATTGGCATTGTGCAACGGGCTGAGTCTGATCCATCATGAAACGAATTCTTTCGCAATGTCTTAAAGAATGGGTGCAGTTCCGCCGCGATCGCTTGACCGTAGCCTTGGCAATCATCCTACCGCTAGCCACTTTATTGATTTTTGGGTTTGCGATTCGCTTAGAAACCAAAGATATCCCGATTGTGGTGCAAGATTTGGATATCAGCCCGCTCAGTCGCGCTTACACGGCTCAATTATTTGCCACTCAGCAATTTGTGCCAGTGCGGTGGTCTGAATCTGGCTCCATCGAACAAGCCCTCGACCAGGGTAGAGCCAGGGCTGCGGTGATTATCCCGCCGGATTTCACACGTCAAATCAAATCGGGTCAGCCGAGTGTTGTCCAAGTGCTGGTAGATGGCACCGATGCCAACAATGCCCGATTAGTGCAAAACAGCGTTAAAGCCACAACCATCAACTTTTTACGGAGTTCTGGCTTACAGTCTCGCCCATCCAAAATCGCCGCCCGTACCCGCTTGTGGTTTAACCCGGGTCGCAAAGAATCTCTGTATATCGTGCCGGGAGTCTATGGTGTGATCTTGTGGATTTACCCCTCTTTGTTAGCTGCGATCGCCATGGTACGCGAGAAAGAACGAGGGACGATTGTGCAAGTTTATGCGTCCAGTCTCACTGCCAGCGAGCTTTTACTGGGCAAGGGGTTAGCCTACTTTTTAATTGGCATTGCTCAGGCTGTTGTGATTATCGCTTTGGGTTCACTGCTATTTCGCCTCGGTTTTGCGGGTGATCCTACTCCTTTTCTGGTCGGTACTTTAATTTATTTAGGTGCGAGTGTCATGTTTGGCCTCCTCATCGGGACTCGCGCTGCCAACCAAAATGCAGCGGTGCAAGCTGTGGCTACCATTGGGTTCCTGTCGTCTCTATTGCTCTCTGGCTTCATCTACCCTTTAAGCAATATCCCTTTTCCCCTCTCTTTCATCTCCTCTGTATTGCCTGCTCGCTACTACATTGAACTCAGTCGAGATGGCTTTGTGCGTGGTACTAGTTGGCTCAATGCTGGATTGATTTTGCTCATCTTGTCGATTTTGGGTTTGCTACTCTTCAATGCAGCCAGACGCAATTTGAGCCGGATGCAACTACCCGATTAATTGCCTGATTAATTAGAAGAAGATCATGAAACTGCTGAACCGTCTATTAGAAAGTCGTTTTTGGGCTTTGGTTGTCAAAGAAATCAATCAAATCCTCAAAAATAAACAACTCATCTTTCTCTTACTATTTCCACCCACGATTCAGGTGTTGATCTTTGG
>CBIHQL010000503.1:0-3756 GCA_966211855.1 uncultured bacterium | reverse complement strand
GTCCTACAGATGTTTGGCGGTCTAAGACTTGGCGCAAGGGCACAGTCAGAAAATTTGCTTCAGTGCCACGATAATTGAGCAAAACCTGATAGCTTTGGCCCGCTTGGGCACTCACATAGCCGCCATCTTGGGGTGCCAATCTTGCAAAAATGGCTTTACCCAGCTTAAAACGCCGCCCCTCTGCATCCAAAGGCTTTAAAGTGATACCTTCAGCCATCAAATAAGGGAGTGCCAGTTTTACCGCCAAACTATATTGAGTCTTGTTTACAATTGCAACAGATAGAAGCGCTCGACGTACCTTACCATCCGCATCTTCAATTTGATCTGCAAATCCTACTTGATTTCTCTGCTTGAGCACTGGAGGAGGAGCAACGCGATCGCCCACTACCTTCTCAATACCCCATAGGTTAGGGATAGATCGAAATAGCTGGACGAGTTCTGTATGTCCCGGTTCAACAGGGAGATCTCGATAGATATCCAGCCCTATCACTCGCGGGTTTTGCGCTTGAATGCTCCGAATTGCCTGTGCTAGCAACTGATCCGATATCGGATGCCCAAACTGCGTAATATCCTGCTCGTCGATCGCAACGATGACAATTCGTGAATCTATAGGTTCTAGGGGTCGCCAGCGCATAAACTGATCAAACAGATGCAATTCTGATCCTTGCAGCAGTCCCAAACCACGGACTAACAAAATAGGGATAGCTGTACCCAATATCAAGCCCAGCATCCAACGCCAACCCATTCGCCTTTTTTGCGTCTCTTGACTGGCGCGTTGCCGAGCAGTGGCTAATAGCTGGCTTGCCTGTTCTACCACTTCTAGAGCAGCTTGAACCTCTCGCTTCGCTAAACCCTGACTTGCCCCCAAGTATTGGTAATCTTCAGCCACCAAGCTCTTACCCAGTGACCAAGCCAAAGCATCTTGCAATCTTTGTCCTCGCAGTAAATAAGACTCATCACCTTTGCCTACGCTAATCCAAGCATCAAGTAATTCAGCATAGGGGCGAAGTTGAGCCAAATGCTGTCGAACCCAATGGAGGTTAAATATCGTTTGATAGATGGGATTTTTCACAATCAGTCGTCCCTGCTGATTGACCACTAAGCCCGACAGTAAGAGTTCGCTGTGTTCTCGGCTGCCATCAAACTCTACTCTTTCATCTTTTAGGATGTGTTCATAGATACCTAAAAATTTCCCTGTCAGTTGAGGATTGTTTAGCAAGCGATCGCGGATGGTGCGTAGATGTTCTGGCTCATCTTGAAATTCCCAAGCTTGAATAATGAAGCGTTGAATGAGGCGGTGGATATGCTCGTAATCAGCAACCGATTGAGTTAAAGCAGGGTGTTCAACCACTAACTGACAGACCTTTTGCATTAAGAACGGCTGTCCTCCTGTCCACATCAAGATTTCTTGGATAGCCTGTTGAGGATCGTGAACATAACCCGTTAAACCCTGCGCCAAAGGTTTTACATCTGCCAAATCAAGTCCACATAAGTTGATTGCCCGCCCAATATTAAATGGAGTTACCTGGCGATCGCTCATGAGATCAGCAGGTGTGGCAACTCCTATAAAGGCAAATGTCAACCGTTGGTACTCCGACCTCAAACTGCGGCGGTTATAGCAAGCCCGAATTAGCCTAAAAAAATCATCCAACGAGAAATCTAGGCCACGAATACTATCGACTTCATCGATAAAGATCACCAAGTTGGCTTGAGGCTGTGATTGACGGCCCACTTCAATGAGCAAAAGATCTTCAATAAATTGGCCTAAGCGTTGCACCGAAGATAGATCAGAGCGCTCATTCCACCACTGTTTGAGGTTCACAGTCTGGAAGAGATTAAACGCCTGCCAGAGTTCTACAGCAAATCCCTTGTACCACTGATCGCGTGTCAGAGTTTCACTACCAATACGAGACAAATCGATCGCACCACAACAACATCCATCTCGTTGCAACTGATGCAAGACCCGCACCATCAAGCTAGACTTTCCCATTTGGCGGGCATTAAAGACGTAGCAAAATTGACCAGCTTTTAGTGCCTGATACAGATCAGCATCTGCTTGTCGCCTGACATAGTAGGGATAATCTTGGCTCAGGCTACCGCCAACCTGGTATTGATTCATACAGAGACACTAAAGAGTTGTCAGACTATCTAACAAAGGTTCATCAACTTTTTCAAGTGCATAGCATTTTATTTCGGTATCAAGCAACTCTTAAATCTCATAAGAGATCTCATAAAAAATGTCATACTGCACTTTAGAATTTTCTCAAACCATCTACCCCTGCGTATCAATGCTCATGAATGTTGACACCCTCTTTGAGAGTCTCAACCAGAAGTTAGCAGCTAAGCAAAGCCGCCCCCTTAATTCAGCAGAAACATTGCTATTACGCGGAATCTGGCAATATCAAACCTACAATCAAATAGCAGAAGAAGTCGGCTATAGCTCTGGCTATTTAACTAATGTGGTTGCCCCCGAACTCCTACATCGACTTTCAGACTTAGTTGGACAACGCCTAACGAAGAAAAATTGTCGCATTCTGCTGGAAGCGTATGCGTCTTCCAATCCCAAACCTCAAGAATTACCAAAACTGCTCGTCACTACCATCAATCAAAACCAGGCGATCGCCCCCACCTTTCCCAGCGGACCCATCCCTCTCGACTCCCCGTTCTATATACCCCGTCCCCCACTTGAAGTGCAGGTCTATGAGGAAATCTGTAAACCGGGTGCCCTTGTCCGGGTGAAAGCGCCCAGAGAAATGGGCAAAACATCGTTACTGCTGCGCGTGCTAGATCATGCCCAACAGCAGGGGTATTCTACGGTCTATTTAAACTTAGAACAGATGGATCAGGCTATTTGTGCTGATCTCAATCGCTTTCTCCGCAGTTTGTGTGCCAGCGTCACCCGTCAACTGCAACTAGAACCCAAACTCGATGACTACTGGGATGAAGATATTGGTAGCAAAGTCAGTTGTACACTGTATTTTCGGCAGCACCTCCTAGAGCAAATTCAAACTCCTTTGGTGCTGGTTTTAGATGAACTCAATCAGATTTTCGAATATCCTCAGATTGCGAGGGATGTCCTTCCTCTACTACGCTCCTGGTATGAAGAGGCAAAACGGCTTCCCATTTGGCAAAATCTCCGTCTGGTTATTGCCCATTCTACGGAAGCGTATGTGCCGCTGCAACTGCACCAATCTCCTTTTAATGTGGGGTTGGCAACTCAACTGGTGGGATTTACTGTCGAGCAAGTTCAACAATTAGCGCAGCAATATCATCTGAACTGGAGTGATGGTGAATCCGCCCAACAACTTATGGCGGTGGTGGGTGGGCATCCCGCTTTGATTCATCAAGCGCTTTATCATCTCAGCCAACAGGGGCAATCTTTGAGTGAACTGTTAGCGATCGCTGCAACTCCAGCTGGAATCTACCATCATCATTTGCAGCGTTACTGGGTTAGCCTCCAACAACAGCCTGCTCTGCTCCAAGCATTTTATACTCTCTTGAGCAGTCACCAACCCATACATTTAGAGCCGAACCTGACTCACCAGTTAAACAGCATGGGGTTGATCCATCAAGTAGGGAGTGAAGTGACTGTTAGATGCGAGTTGTATCGTCAATATTTCCACCTAAGAGCGTAACTCACGGTATGGCTGATCCAATAGTGCGGAGAAGCAAGATTACAAGCTTTGTTAAGCCCTGAGGTGCGAAATTGGATTAATTAACTCAAGAAAGTGTACGGTTGCATCACTAAAATCCGTT
>CBIHQL010000502.1:0-3761 GCA_966211855.1 uncultured bacterium | reverse complement strand
CTTACCACTTGGCCATGCCGCCAACCTTTCAGGATTACCAGTATAGCAGACGTGCATGGAAAATTATCATGATCAGAAAAAATTATTGGATTTTAAGCGATCGCCCGTTGAGAGCCAGCCTTGAGTTGAGCGATCGCTCTGTTGTGCATCAGAGCCCAAATCACGTTGACCCGAGCTTTAGAGCTACTTCGCAGGGGTTTTAGCCAAACCAGCTAGAGGGAGCATAAGCCGAGTTAGGCTCTGCGGGAATGTGATGATTGACCCAGTCAGCATTGTCAGCCATCAATTGCTCAATCCCTTCGATAACGATGAAGCGTAGTCTTTCGCGCAACGGTCGGGGCATTACTTGATGACTGTCTAGCTCACTATGTTCTTCAACGACGGCATAGCAAGCAGGCGTTGTGTTCAATACGTAGCTAACCAATTGCTCGCGGAGTTCTGGGTTTGCAAATGCCTGACGATAGGGATGATAGTGGTAGGTATCTAAAACAGTTTCAATCTCGTTTGCAATCAAAGGCAATGTTAAGTTGGTGATAGTTTTTGACATTTTCCCAACCTCCTGAATTGTTTAAATTTAATTTGTCTTTTAGATTGAAATGTCTGCTTTTTCTACCACTCCATCAGTTAATTCAAAAGTTGTAGCCAAAAAGTGTAAGGCTGGATGGATGGCACTTAAAAACGTTTGATAGTCTGTCAGGTATCGACTCGATACTGCACCTAACAGCTTTATTTACAAAGTAATTTTTCCATCAACAACTAAAAAACAGCCTTAATATTTATTGACTTTCTTAAAGTCAAATAGACTCGTTGCTATTTTGATCAAAGTTTGTTTTTCCGTTGACACCGGAACTTTGAGGATTTGTCATGAAATCCCAACCAATTTCTTAACTCAGAAGTGTTAGCACCAATTTCAACAGATTTGCAAAAGGTTTAAGGGTTAGGAGGTTCAATCTTTAGAAGCGAATAACTGCCAAATATTTTTAGGGTTTCTGTGTAGCTTTCAAGTTCTCTTAAAGCAGATTGAAGTAGGGCATCACGTAAATCGGCTTCTAAGTCCATGAAAAACAAATAGTCGCCGAGCGATCGCTTGGTTGGGCGTGACTCAATACGGCTTAAGTTAATGCCTCGCTCAGCAAACACCTGTAACAGTTTCACTAAGGCACCTGGGATATTGGCTGCTGCACTGAAACCTAAAGAAGTATGGGTGCCTTGTGTCGAAGGCGTTAAGCTGACAACCCAAAAGCGCGTGCAGTTGTCTGGGTAGTCATTGATGGGGTGTACCAAAATAGGCTGCCGATATAATTCAGCCGCTCGTGGGGCTGCGATCGCTGCAATAGATGAGTCTTGATCGAGAGAGTTGAGCGCCTCGGTAGTGGAATTACTGGGAATGAGTTGAGCGTTGGGCAAGTGCCGATCAAGCCACTCTTGACACTGAGACAACGCTTGAGGATGTGAGTAAACAGTTTGAATGCTATCTAGACTTTTCGCCTGAGAAATCAAGGCATGGACAATCGGTAGTACCAACGCCTGTTGAATTTGCAGATTGCTCAACTGCCACAAACTATCAAGCGTGACGGTGACGCTGCCCTCGATCGAGTTTTCCACAGGAACCACTGCTAATTGGGTTTCACCTTGGGCAACAGCCTTGAGGGTTTGGGCAATGCTGGGGTAAGGGCACAACAACGGATCTTGACCTGTCGTTGCTGACAACCAGTTGGCGTAGGCGATCGCTGCGGTTTCGGCATTCGTCCCCGGCGGGCCTAAGTGAGCAATGGATAGCACCATAAATAGAAGTTAATTTACGAACGTGAATTGACGAAAGCCAGTACTTTTATGACATTTCTGAAAAATTATCGCAGATCTTTTAAAGTCAAGGTTCGCTCAAGAATAGGTTCTGCGGACATTCAATTTTTTACCTTTATGAAGATAAAAACTCGTTTTATGAAAAAACTGTAAAATTTATTGAATACGACTCGCAATCATCACTCATTTTCTCATGGACATTCGGTTCGTAGCGTCTCAGGCGGTTGAAATTGCTGTGCCAGAGCAGCCGATTCCAATTCAGCACTATCTGCGCCAGCCTCAACGTTTGGTCAACGCCTTGGTTGATCCGACCCGAATTGAGTTGCTGAGTGAAGACTGTTTCCGGCTCAAGATGCGCCCTCTCACGTTCATGACCTTGAATTTGCAGCCAACAGTGGATATGCAAGTCTGGTCAGATCCTGAAGGAGGCGTGCGGTTACGCTCAGTTAGATGCGAGATTCGGGGGATTGAATACATCAATCAACGCTTCAGTTTAAATCTCAATGGGCATTTGTATCCCCAGCTTGTTTATGGCAATACCCATTTGAAAGGGCTAGCCAATTTAGAAGTGCAAATTGAGTTGCCGCCGCCGTTTTCTTATATGCCAAAACCTTTACTAGAAACAACTGGTAATGGGTTGCTCAAAAGTGTGTTGCTCACGGTCAAACAACGGCTGATGCACCAACTGTTACTCGACTACCGTCATTGGGTACGAGCTGAAAACGAGCGACTGGCAGCACCCACTGACGCTTTACCAATGAATGGGTCTGTAATTGGCGGTTAACGCTGATCAACGGGCGACGAGTGGCTGATTTTTAGGAGTCGGTTACTAGTTGAAGTTGAGTGGTGCTTGCTGCGGCTGGTGTGGCGATCGCTGGTGCTATGAGTTGTGGGCGGCAAGGGCTAAACGAGCGGCGATGCAGTGGAGAAGTTCCGTAGGTGGCGATCGCTTGTCGATGTCGAGCAGTGCCGTAGCCTTTGTTAGCTGTTAAGTCATAGGCGGGATATAAAGGTGACAAACGAACAATCAAGGTATCTCGCCAAACTTTGGCAATAATGCTAGCGGCGGCGATCGCAATTGAATGTTGGTCACCTTTGACCAGGGTTTGTTGCGGAATCGTCAGCATCGGAATTTTTTGGTTGCCATCAATCAAGCACAACTGAGGAGAAGTGCTGAGCTTGAGAATGGCTCGCTGCATGGCTAATAACGAGGCTTGCAAAATGTTGATTTGGTCAATTTCGCTGACGGTAGCGATACCCACTTGACAATCGATTGCCTCAGCCCGAATTCGGCGAGCAAGTTGCTGGCGTTGATGACTAGAAAGTTGTTTGCTATCAGTGACTCCAGCGTTGACTAAAGGGGTGAGCGCCTCAGCGGGTAGCATGACTGCCGCCGCGACAACTGGCCCAAACAGGGCTCCCCGACCCACTTCATCAACCCCAGCGATCGCTGCTTGGGGATAATCAAAATCAGGTGCGCTCAAAAGTTTAAGCTGTTGTGGCTTCATATGCGGCTTCTTTGACTTAATATGGACGGCCCATAAAAAGAAGTATGTTGAAGCATCTAACCTCCAACATACTCCTGGTTTATGAGCTGGACGACCATCGACAATTTAGCCAATGGCCTTGTACCTAAGATTAACCGTCAGCCTTGTTGTCTGTACTTAATGCCGAAGAACGCCGCCGTCTTCTTCTGGGGCCAAGGTTATCGTCAGGTTCGCTGGTGCTAGTTGCTGCTCCAACTCCGTCTCCGTTATTTGTGGCAACCTCTGCTGTCGGCACTGGCTCTGGGGAGGGTGCTGCGATCGCGGGTTGCAGTGTGATGGTTTTAGGAGCGGGAGTCGGCATAGGGGTCGAATTTTTTACCTCAGGTTCGTCCTCAGCCTCGGTCTCAGGTTCATCGACTGCGATCGCCGCTTCTGGCTGTGGAGGTGGAGCTTGTCCCGGTAACGCCACTG
>CBIHQL010000501.1:0-3768 GCA_966211855.1 uncultured bacterium | reverse complement strand
TGTTAACAGTCTACATTGCAGAGGATGATCATCGCTTAGAACGAATTGCCGTGGCTCACAGTGACCCAGAACGGGTAGAGTGGGCCAAAGAGTTGTACCGTCAATATCCGCCCGATCCTCACTCGGAAGAAGGGCTGTACAAGGTATTTAAAACTGGGCGATCGCAATTTTACCCTGATATCCCCGATGAATTTTTGGTTAAGGCATCCTGCAATATCGAACACCTGAAAGTCTTACGCCAAATCGGTTTAAGCTCTTTAATCCTCGTTCCTCTAATGGCACGGGGGCGATCGCTGGGAGTGATGACCTTAGCAATGGCTGATTCGGGTCGTCGCTATAAGCAAGCAGACTTAGAACTCGCCGAAGACTTAGCCCGTCGTGCCGCTCTCGCTGTAGACAATGCCCGACTTTATCAAGAAGCTCAAGAAGTCGGTGAAAATCTCCGCCAAGCGATTTTAATTTTGGGTGAGCAACAACAGCAATTACGGACGCTGCAACGCCTCACCAATCTGCTCAACCAGCGCCTTGCCGATTTGCCAGGGCTACTGTATACAATGGTTCGCGCCGTTTGTGGAGCCATTCCAGGAGCCGAATTTTGCCTCATTGCGCTGCGAAACCAAAACCAGCAATTAGAACTCACAGCCAAGACAGGTGTGGGAATGGAGAAGTTGCAACTTGAGCACTCAACCTATATTCAAAGCGGGTTTTTAGGTCAGGTCTTTACAACCGGACAGTCTTTGTTGCTGCAAGGTCAAGCTTTCCATCAAGATTCAGCCGATGAGATGCCAGCTTCAGTCTACGCTGTGGC
The DNA here is from genome assembly GCA_966211855.1 of uncultured bacterium. Taxonomy (GTDB): domain Bacteria; phylum Cyanobacteriota; class Cyanobacteriia; order FACHB-46; family FACHB-46; genus CBIHQL01. The sequence goes on along the minus strand of CBIHQL010000501.1, from coordinate 2,960 downwards.
GATCGAGTCGGCTCAGGCAGGACGCTTAGGAGTGCTCGCGATTGGAAACTGGGAAAACTCTCAAGCCTTTGATGAAGAAGCTCAACGCTTGTTGGTCGCCTTTGGAGAGCAAGCTGCGATCGCCATTAATAATGCACGTCTGATCAATGCTCTTGAAGAACGAGAAGAGCGTTTAGCAACTCAGAATGACAAGCTGGCTCACCAAAACCTAGAACTCGAACGACAACGCCAGCAAATTCAACTACAAAACCTACAACTACGAGAAGCCGCTCAACTCAAATCTCAGTTTTTGGCAACCATGTCTCACGAGCTGCGGACTCCCATGAACGCCATTATCGGGTTTTCTCAACTGCTCTTGCGGCAACAAAATGAGCAGTTAAGTTTGCCACAGCGGGATATGGTCGAGCGTATTTTTAATAATGGCAAGAATTTACTAACGCTTATTAACGATATTCTTGATCTTTCTAAGATTGAAGTCGGACGCTTAGAGCTAAAACTGGAAGAGATTAATTTAAATCATTTGGTTAAAGCCACCACCGAAGAATTGCGCTCGCTCGCTGAGCAAAAGCACCTTACTCTCTCGGTGAAAGCCGATCTTACGAACCCTTATATTGTCAACGATAGCGTTCGTTTGCGTCAGATTTTAGTCAATTTACTCTCTAATGCAATTAAGTTTACTGATATTGGCAGCGTCAACGTTACGGCTTGGGAAGCAGCTCCTGAGCAGATCGCGATCGCAGTTCAAGACACAGGAATTGGCATCGCTCAATCTGATTTAGAACACATCTTTGAAGAATTTCGCCAAGTCGATCAGAGCACTACTCGCAAGCATGGTGGTACGGGCTTAGGGTTAGCAATTACTGATTGGCTCGTACAAATGATGGACGGCAATATTAGCGTCGAGAGTAATCTTGGATCTGGCTCTACTTTTTGTATTGAGCTGCCTCGGAATATTTCACATCATAATTAATCATTGATGACTTCACGAGCCATTTGCCAACTTCTGCACAATTGGCAATAGTTCTTGAGGATAGTGAATCAAGAAATCTGGATTTTGGCGAATTAGAGCCTGCTTAGAGTTAAAACCCCAACTAACAGCGATCGATTTTATCTTGACTTGTTTAGCGGCTTCAATATCACGAGTTTCATCACCCACATAAATGGCAGAATGATGATGAATTTGCTTTTGTTTGAGCAATCTATTTAGAACTTTGTTTTTACCAAATAAGGCTGTTCCAGAGTAGACAAAATCAAATAAATCTTGTAAGCCGTGGAACTTAAGAAATGCCCGTACATTCTCAGCATCATTGGACGTGACGATACCCAGGCGATAACCAGCCTGCTTTAGCGCCAGTAGCACCTCCGGCACTCCGGCAATCGGCTGCAACTTGTCAATTTCTCGACTCAGCTCAATCTTGACTCGACGCAATAAAAAAGGCAGCTTAAAGAGTGAGATTCCCGATCGGCGAATAATTTCTTGTGAACTCAAATCTTGGAGAAGCTTGACTTCCTCTGAGTTCACTGCTTGGTAACCAAATTCTTTAGACAGACGATTTGTAATGACTACAAGCGCTTCTAGGGTATCTGCTAAAGTTCCATCAAAGTCGAAAATAATTACTGTCACGGTGTGCAACGAAGCATTAAACGAAGAACTTTAAAGTGTTTTTTAAGTAAATCCTTCTTAATGAAATGTTTTAATGCAAGACATAAAAAAATTAGCTAATTAATTTAAATCATAATCATTCAGACTGTAGTGTAGCTCAAGTTGGTTGAATTCCGGTCTGGGCGATCGCGACTATGGCAAGAAATTCTCCGGTATTCTTTTTAAGAGTGCTGAGCACCCAGCTCACCCTCTGCACGACGATTGATTAATGGGGAGAAACCATGAAAGCTGTCTTAATGACTGCCGCCGGAGATCCGGAGGTTCTGCAACTTCAAGATGTGCCAGAGCCTCAGATTCAGCAGCCCACCGACCTTTTAATTCGCCTCAAAGCTGCTGGTATCAACCCCATTGACACAAAACTGCGTCAGCGCGGCACCTTCTACCCCGATCAAATGCCTGCCATTCTCGGTTGTGACGGCGCTGGAGTCGTTGAGGCCGTGGGCTCTGGTGTGCAGCAGTTTCAAGTCGGTGACCCAGTTTACTTCTGCAATGGTGGGCTGGGGGCACAAGCAGGAAACTACGCTGAGTTGATCGTCGTGGATGAGCGGTTTGTTGCTCGTAAACCCACTTCTCTCAGTTTTGCCGAAGCCGCCGCTGCTCCTCTCGTTTTGCTCACAGCCTGGGAAGCCTTGTGCGATCGCTGCAATTTACAACCTGGTCAGCGCGTACTAATTCAAGCGGGTGCAGGTGGAGTCGGTCATGTTGCCATCCAACTTGCAGCCTTGAAACAAGCGCGGGTCGTAACTACTGTCGGCTCTGAAGAAAAAGCCCGCTTGGTACGGCAGTTGGGAGCAGAGTTGGCAATTCTCTACAAGCAAACCGATGTTGTGCAAGTGGTCATGGATTGGACACAAGGCGAGGGCGTTGATATTGCCTTCGATACGGTAGGTGGTCAAACCTTCTTTCAATCGCTAGAAACAGTGAAAGTCTATGGCGAAGCTGTGACTATTTTGGAATTTGACAGCACCAATGCTAACTGGAAAACAGCCAGAATGCGTAATCTCCGCCTCAGCCAAGAACTGATGCTCACCCCTATGTTGCAAGGCTTAGTCGCAGCACAACAACATCAAGCCGAAATTCTCAAAGAATGCGCCCAGTTATTTGATGCCGGAAAACTCAAAATTCACCTGCAACAAGTGTTTCCTCTAGCCGAAGCCGGCAAAGCTCATCAACTCTTAGAAACAGGTTCGATGACCGGAAAGTTAGTCTTACACATTGCAGATTAAACAGATCCCCTAACCGCACCTAACCCCCAGCCCCTTTCCTGGCAGGGAAGGGGAGAAATAAGGGAAAGGGA
>CBIHQL010000500.1:0-3781 GCA_966211855.1 uncultured bacterium | reverse complement strand
AAGGTGGCGACTGGGGGTCTCCCATCACTAGCGCGATCGCCCGCCAGGCACCCACAGGATTACTCGGCATCCACCTCAACTTGCCAGCCACAATTCCGCCCGATGTAGCCCCAGTGCTTGCCAGTGGCGGTTCTGCACCAGCAGGACTCTCCCAGAAGGAACGGGCAGCGTTCGACTCACTTAGTCTGTTCAATAAGAAAGACCGAGCCTACGCCGTGATCATGGGCACGCGGCCACAGACGATCGGGTATGGGCTGACAGACTCGCCTACCGGACTGGCGGCGTGGCTGCTTGGTCATCCAGGTTTCGCGCAGTGGGCAAGCAGCACCAATGCCAAAAAGTCCCCGACGAAAGATGAGGTGCTGGATGACATCACACTGTACTGGCTAACCAATAGTGCGGTCTCCTCAGCTCGGCTGTACTGGGAGAACGGCAGCACCAGCCTTTTGAACGCGATCGCACAAAAGACGAACGAGATCTCGCTCCCGGTGGCTATTACGGTATTTCCGGGAGAGATCTATCGCGCTCCAGAGACCTGGGCTCGGCGTGCCTATCGCAATCTGATTTACTTTCATGAAGCCGACAAAGGCGGTCACTTTGCGGCGTGGGAGGAGCCACAGCTTTTCTCTGAGGAGATCCGTGCGGCGTTCAGATCTCTGCGTTAGTTTAAGACCCATCGATTCACTAGAAAAACACATGACCAACGATCAAGGGGTAATCATGGAAACAGCAGATGTGATTGTGATTGGCAGCGGTCAGGGTGGAGTTCCCCTTGCGGCTGACTTTGCCAAAGCGGGAAAGAACGTCGTTTTATTTGAGCGTGATGCCTTGGGCGGCAGTTGCATCAACTATGGCTGTACGCCTTCTAAAGCCTTTTTAGCCGCTGCTCATGCCGCAGGTCGGGCTCGACAAGCCGCAAAACTCGGCATCCACGTGCAGGTTGAAGTCAATTTTCCAGCGGTGATGGAGCGGGTGCGTGGCATTCGCAGCCAGTTTAACCAGGGCACTCAACGGCGATTAGATAGTTCCGGGGTTCGAGTCATCTGCGCTGAAGCTGCGTTCACTGGAGAGCGAACAGTCAGCGGCGGCGGTGTAACAGTACAGGCTCCCATCGTCGTCATCAACACCGGGACATCCTCTGCCATCCCTGACTTTCCCGGTTTAGCGGGAACGCCTTATCTCACCAACCGTAATTTCTTTGAGTTGCAGCAGATGCCACCTCGGTTGCTCGTGGTCGGTGGGGGCTATATTGCCCTGGAGTTAGGGCAGGGGATGGCGCGTTTAGGCAGCCAAACTGAACTAATTGTGCGAGGCGATCGCCTGCTAGCTCAAGAAGAAACTGAGGTCAGTGCGGTGCTGTTGGATGCCTTGAAGCAAGACGGAATTGGAATACATTTCGACACGACGGTTAAGCAGGTTGCCTATACTAACGGAGTCTTTACCCTGACGCTGAGTAATGGCAAAATCCTGGACGGGGAAGCATTGCTGATTGCCACGGGACGTAAACCCAACACTGGGGCGTTAAACTCTGCGGCAACCGGGGTTGAATTAGATGTCCAAGGGTTTATTAAAATCGATGATCAATTTCAGACGACGTGCCCTGGAATCTATGCGATCGGAGATGTTGCCAAGCAACCTGCTTTTACCCATGTTTCTTGGGAAGACTATCGTCGCTTGAAAGCCATTTTGTGCGGCGAACAGCGGACACGCAGCGATCGCGTGCTAGGCTATGCCGTCTACACAGAACCGCAAGTGGGACGAGTGGGGATGACATTAGAGCAGGCCCAGAAACAGGGCATTGATGCCCGCGAAGTCACCCTGCCGATGGGACACATCGCTCGCAGCATTGAGTGGGGTCACGATTTAGGTTTCTACCGTATGGTCATCGACACCCAGACAAATTTGATTTTAGGGGCAACGCTAGTGGGATACGAAGCGGCAGAAATCGTGCATGTTTTTCTGTCGCTCATGGAAGCTAAAGCAACATGGCAGGTACTCGAACAATCGGTTCACATTCACCCAACCTATGGTGAGGCATTGCCGAGTCTTGCAAGGCTACTTGTTGGAGAGGATATGCCAACCTGTCCCAATATGTAAGCAAGAAGCAACTCATAACGGTTAACTCGAATGTGAGCGATCGCTCATACGTTTTCTACATCAATACAACTGTAGAGCCTGGGCTAAAAGTAGGTCTTGTCGGATCTGCCAAAGAGTCTACAAAGCTCAATTCATGAAAGGGCAATAACATGTCAACAGAAGAGATTGGAGCGTTGCTGACTGTCTACTTTGATAATATGGCGGCGATGAATGCAGAAGGCTGGTTAGGGATTTTTTCAGAAGATGCCGTCATTCATGACCCCGTTGGCACTCCCCCAAAACATGTACATCATGCCGCTCAGCAGTTCTTTAAGGTGTTAGCTAAGTTTTTTGAAAAAATAGAACTGTCAAAAGACAACATTTTCTTTGTGAAAGATGGTGCAGCAGTCAAATGGACAATGCAGGTCGTTGCAAAAAACGGTCGCAACGTTACAACTGAGGGCATCAGTGTCTTTGAAGTTAATGATATCGGCAAGATTCAAAAGGTATCATCTTACTGGGATGAAGCAGCAATGATGATGAAACTGAAAAACTGATCAAGCTAGCTTAATAAGAATATGTCAATGTCTGCGATCGCCGAATCGGCATGATTGCTCTAAAGTGGAGTACGACCTACAAACTTCATTAGGCTCATGCAAGATCAGCCAGAAGAACAGTTTGTATCTTTTGAAGCAGCCTTAAAAGTTGCAGATGCAGCCGTTTTTGCCACAACGTCAAGACGATTGAAGAATATTGAAGTTGCGATTTTGCGGGGGGTTTGGCAAGGCCAGAAGTATGACCAGATTGCCGAAGCGGTAGGTTATGTCCCGGAATACATCAAGCATGATGTAGGACCTAAATTGTGGCAGACGTTGTCAGCTAGCTTTGGCGAGAAGGTGAGCAAGTCCAACTTGATGGCTGTGTTATGGCAACGAGTCGGGCGGAGAGAGCTGGAGCTGGAGACAATGCAGGTTAACAGCAGTCAGGCAAGTGGAGAGATGCGATCGCCGCTTTCAACCTCTCCATCCCCGGATGCTGCCAACACCGCAACTCTGGAGCTACCTGTGGGGATCGTGCCTCTGAACTCACCTTTTTATGTTGAGCGGCCCCCAGTTGAGTCGCGCTGCTATGCAGAAATTATGCGTCCAGGGGCGTTGATTCGGATTAAAGCGCCGAGTCAGATGGGCAAAACGTCGTTGATGGTGCGGATTCTAGCTGATGCGAAGCAGCAAGGAAGTAACGCTGATCCGACCAGCGCTGTACAGACGGTGCCGTTGAGTTTCCAGCAAGCGGATAGCCAGATTTTTACAGACCTCGATCGCTTTTTGCGCTGGTTTTGTGCGTCGATTACCCGCAAGCTCCAACTACCGCAGCGAGTGGATGACTATTGGAGCGACACTTTTGGCAGCAAGGGCAATTGCACGATGTATTTTGAGGATTGCTTATTACCTCAGATTAGTGGCCCCCTAATTATTGCCTTGGATCATGTGGATGAGGTGTTTCTCCATCCTGAGATTGCTGATGATTTCTTTACCCTGCTGCGCTCTTGGTACGAAGAAGCGGCCTACGGTCAGGGTGGCAGTCCATTATGGCAGAATGTGCGGCTGATGATTGTTCACTCGACGGAAGTGTACATTCCCTTGGATGTCAATCGATCGCCCTTTAATGTCGGCTTAGCAGTAGAACTGCAAGAATTTACGGCAGA
>CBIHQL010000499.1:0-3781 GCA_966211855.1 uncultured bacterium | reverse complement strand
GCCGGCTTTGTTCTAAGCGCGGCAAGCACAACTCTTGACGGCGCACCCCAACAATCGGCGGCTCGGCCTCGACTTCGCAAGTCGGGCACTCTAAGGGGTCAGCAAACTCGCTAAAGGCTTGGGTCACCAACTCCACAGCACTGTCAGCCGAGACGCCACCGACCACAGCCACCGTCATATTGTCGGGTTGGTAATGACGACGGTGAAAGCAGCGCATGGCTTCTGGTGATTGCTCCCAAAGGTGGGCTTCGGTTCCCAACACCGAGCGACCGTAAGGATGGCGCTGATAGACACTTTCAACCAAAGCCTGAAAAGCAATCCAATCAGGGTCATCGTAAGATTGGCGAATTTCTTCGAGCACGACATCTCGCTCCCGCTCAAATTCGTCATCGGGGATGGCAGCGTGCAAAATCAGGTCGCCGAGATGCGGCAGGGTATCGGGTAGATGGTCGGCAGCCGTGGTGATAAAGAAGTGGGCGTAATCGTGACTCGTGGCGGCATTGCTCACCCCACCCCGATTTTCGATCGCTTGATCAAAATGACCCGGAGCCAAGCGATCGGTGCCTTTGAAGATCATGTGCTCTAGAAAGTGAGCCATCCCTGACCACGGTTCTGGCTCAGCGATCGCCCCGGCTTGTACCCAGACATCAACCACAGCAACAGGAGTGGCGGCAATTTCTTGGTGAATGACCGTCAATCCGTTGTCCAGCGTGAAGAGATTGGCTGGAAATTGAGAACTCACTAAATGTTGAGACAATCTGCCTTTCAATAAACTCGAACTGAGTTCAAATTAGACTATCCTAACGTGCCCTTAGTCACAAATCAGAATCACTGGCTACTAAATTTCTGGAAATGTCTCTATATACAAAAATTCTCCTGCCAACGACAAGAGAATTTTTAAATCTTGAGTTTGGCTCCCCGCAGCGCCGTCTTACCTCAGCTTTTGACCTGGAAGATCCAGGTGGGCACCTTGGCTCTAGTTTAAAGTTTCCGGGTACATGCCCGGTCTACTGCCACTAGTCTTGCCTGTTGGTTCCCTCATTAGCCAAACATAGATCATAAAACGTTATTGGCAGTCACCAACGCCGCAGTAGAACCTGCAACTCATTGTAGCGAGCTTTTGCCAGAACGACCAAGTCTTGACATTGCCTGCTAAGAAAGCTAGGGCTGGTACCAAATGGCTTCGATTTGAGCAGCGATCGCCAAAGCCGCACTGCGAGAGGCTTCTGGTAAGCGCACCGTCACATGACCCAGTTTGCGTCCGGGGCGAGACTCGGTTTTGCCATACCAATGTACCGTCGCTTCTGGAATGGCAGCGAGTTGTTGGCGCTTTGCGGCGTAATCACTCTGAGAATTTTCGTACCCCAAAAGATTCACCATTACAGCTCCGGCAGAAGTCAAGGCGGGATTACCTAAGGCCAAACCACTCACAGCCCGCAAATGCTGTTCAAATTGTGAGGTGACGCAGGCATCCAGGCTGAAATGCCCAGAGTTGTGGGTGCGGGGGGCAATTTCGTTCACCAGCACTTGGTTGTCGGCGGTAAGAAACAGCTCGATGCCAAACACTCCAACCGCTTGCAGACTATTTAGCAAGGTGCGGGCGATCGCTTCGACTTCGGCTTGTACTTGTGGCGTTAACTCAGCCGGGGCAATCACGCGCCGGCACACTTGGTCTACTTGCTGGGTTTCGACGATCGGGAAGATCACCACTTCACCGCTAACACCACGGGCTGCGATCGCTGCTAATTCACGCTCAAAGGGTACAAAAGCCTCTAGCAAGACTGGGGCGCGATCGAGTTTTTGCCAAACCGCTTCTAGTTCTGCCAAGTTTTGAATCACGAACGTGCCTTGACCGTCATAGCCGTGTCGCCGCGCTTTCAGAACTAGCGGAAACCCTAGCTGAGCGATCGCGTCTGGGTCTAAGTGGTCTTGCAAGTTGATAAACTGCGGGGTGGGCAAGCCGAGTTCTCGCAGGTAACGCCGCTGGTGATACTTATCTAGTAAAGGCACCAAGGTCGTGAGACGGGGCCGAAAACAAACGCCTTGCGCTTCTAAGCTCGCTAAACCTTCGAGATCGACAAACTCGTTTTCAAAGGTGATTACCTCGGCTTGAACGGCAAGCTGGGTAGTAGCCGCAATGTCATCCACAGGCGCTAAAACGGTTTCGGTCGCGATCGCCACGGCTGGGTCTGTCAGATTGGGAGTCTGCACCAACAAGGTAATGCCCAACTTTTCTGCTGCTCCTGCCATCATCCAAGCGAGTTGTCCGCCACCAATGACCCCAACACGCTTTAATACTGAAGTTGCAGTGCTGCGATCGCGATCAGAAGATTGTTGCTGAGATGGCTGCGGATTTTGAGGAGCGAGAGGAGACATGATGGGTGACAAGTTTAAAGAGCAATTCCAACGTAGCGATCGGGTATTTTACGCCAAAATCAATGTCGTTTAATCAAAAATGAAGCAGATTCAGGTTCTAATTTTTTCGCGGTTATTACAAATTTTTGTGCGTATTTTTGCCCGTTTAACTCAACGAGGTGGCGGCAAGTTTGCACAGTGGTTGCCGAAAGAACAGCAGTTTTTAATTGACAACTACTGCGGCAATCTTAACTTTTATGTGAATACTACTTACCCCATTGAAGCATCGATTTGGTTAGCCGGAGTTTATGACGTAACCACGACCCGATTCTTACAACAAATTTTGCGCAAAGATGATGTGTTTTTAGATGTGGGTGCTAATTGTGGAGCGATTACCTTAGTAGCGGCTCAAGCTGTCACCAAAGGCCAAGTTTATGCATTTGAACCTGGCCCCGTCATTCGATCGCGGTTAGAAAAAAATTTAGCGGCGAATCCTCAGGTCCAGGCGCGAGTAAAAGTAGTGCCTTTAGGGTTAGGGAGCCAAAGTTGCCGACGTTCTTATTACGAAGACCCTAACTATCGTGGTAATGGTGCTTTATTTGCCACAGATTCAGAGTCGGGGATAGAAGTTATTTCTTTAGATGAATGGCTGACTCAAGAGCAACCTAGCAAAATTGATGTGATCAAAATTGATGTCGAAGGGATGGAGTATGAAGTGCTTAAAGGAAGCCGTCATACTTTAGAGCAATATCAACCGATCATTTATTTTGAAACGCTGCCGATATTTTTTACTCAAACTGACTACAATATCGGCACTTTATACGAATTCCTACAATCATTTGGCTATGTCATTGTTAGCCCTCAGAAACCTCATAAAGAGATTCCTTTAACTGGGCCTTATCCATCAAATTCTGTAGCAATTCCGCCTAGCAAATGCGATCGCTTACCTCAAATCTAGTGCGGTAATTGTTAGCCTCAAATTCTTAACGACAGCCTAAAGAATCTTTGGTCGCAACTCCAGTTTCGGGATTTACCCCATCGGCACGATCGCACAATTCTTTAATTTGAGCACCATCCAGAATGGCATCACTAAAATCGGCACCTGTGATCTTCGTTTCAGCAAAGGTGGAGCGTAATAGAATGGCTTCTGACAAGACAGCATCACTCAGATCGGTGCGATAAAAAGCGACTTGATCGAGCATGGCGCTGTTGAGGTTGGCGGCATGTAAGTTGGCATCGGTCATCACCGAGGCACTAAAGACTGCACCCCGCAAATTACTATTGGCGAAATTTGCCCCCGTCAAATTAGCGTTAGAAAATTCGGCAACTTGTAGATTTTGGCCTGCAAAATCACGATTTCTGAGTTCGGCGTTGCTGTAAGACGGGGGCGGCGCGTATTGACTGCTGGCGATCGCTTGCGGCACTC
>CBIHQL010000498.1:0-3781 GCA_966211855.1 uncultured bacterium | reverse complement strand
TTACAATCCTGCGGGTCTGTCTGCCAATCAGTGTATTGCGACTTATCAAGCTCAAGGTTCACTGGGCTATTTAGAGGCGGGTGGTACGTTGAGCGATGACAGCATTGCTGACTTAATCCAGCAGGCTGACGGTGTAGATGGTTATTTCTTAGCTCTGCCCAATCTACCTAACACGTTCATGGCATCTGTCGCTCGCCAGTTTATTCAAGCGGGTTGGAAGGGCGTGCTAGTCGATGCGATTAAGCGCACCAGTGCTGTAGAGCAACTCCTGGGCCTCAAAGATGAGTTGCAGGTAGCTGGGATTACTTATATGTCGGGTTGTGGTGCGACTCCGGGGTTGTTAACCGCAGCAGCAGCGTTGGCAGCTCAAAGCTACGCAGAAGTGCATAGCGTCAAAATTACCTTTGGGGTTGGGATTGCCAACTGGGAAGCCTATCGTGCCACGATTCGAGAAGACATTGCACACCTACCGGGCTATGACGTTGAGCAAGCACGGGCAATGACTGATGCTGAGGTAGAAGCTCTGCTAGACAAAACAAACGGGCTGTTGACCTTAGAAAATATGGAACATGCCGATGATGTAATGCTGGAGCTGGCTGGCATCTGCTCTCGCGATCGCGTCAGTGTCGGTGGTGTTGTAGACACCCGCAATCCTAAGAAACCCCTGAGCACCAACGTCCAAGTCACAGGTCGCACGTTTGAAGGCAAAATTTCTACCCATACCTTCACACTGGGCGATGAAACCAGTATGGCTGCCAATGTCTGCGGCCCAGCATTCGGCTACCTGAAAACAGGCTATCAGCTTCATCAGCGGGGCTTACATGGCTTGTTTACATCTGCTGAAGTAATGCCACAGTTTGTGCGTTAATCTCCGAGCTGACGAGTGCTAAACCCTTCAGGGCAATATCCTGGGGGGTCAAATACCGTGGGGGTTCATCGGCATCTTGCGTCAAAATCATTAGGCTGGTGGGAGCAGTCATACTTGCTCTCACTTGTCGTGATGGTTTTGCAGAGAAGCACAGATTGCAATGACTCCCTCGATTCCTTTGGGAACACTGTTACGCCAACGCTATGTTATTCAGCAAATCTTAGGCCAGGGTGGGTTTAGTCGCACCTACCTTGCTTTAGATATGGAAAGATTTCATGAGCCTTGCGTGTTGAAGGAGTTGGCAGTTCCTCATGATAATCAAGCGTTGTTTGACAAGGCCAAGACTTTGTTTCGGCGGGAAGCGAGTGTGCTTTATCAAATGCAGCATCCTCAAATTCCCCGCTTTTTAGCTGCTTTTGAAGATCAGGAGCGTTTTTTCTCGGTACAAGAGTTTGTGGATGGCAAAACCTACCGTAGCTTGCTCAAAGATCGCAAAAAGGAAGGAAAAAAGTTTTCAGAAGCAGAGGTGATTCAATTTCTTGATCATCTCTTACCAGTTTTGGCCTATATTCATGGTCGCAATATTATTCACCGCGATATCTCGCCAGAGAATATGATGTTGCGGATGCGCCATAGTGGCACCCCGGAAGGAGATGCACCTCCTAGTGTCGGCTTGCCAGTGCTGATTGATTTTGGGGCAGTTAAAGCGGTTGCTGATTACATCTCTTCAACTTATGTAGCGTCCGGCCCGCATCCGTTAATTTCGACTGAGATCACTCGGGTAGGCAAGGCAGGTTATGCTCCACCTGAGCAACTGCAAACGGGTAAGGTGTACCCTCACAGTGATCTGTATGCGTTGGCAGCGACGAGCTTGGTATTGTTGACGGGGAAGGAGCCGAAGTCGCTGTTAGATAGCCATACTTTGACGTGGCGAGTGCAAGCTTATGCCCCCGTGAGCGATCGCTTTGCTGCCATTTTGCAAAAGATGCTGGCACTCCGTCCTCACGAGCGTTATCAATCAGCGGCAGAGGTGCAGGCAGATCTCCAACCGTTGTTACAGGCTGAAGTGCCTCCGACCTTGCTCAATCCCTCAGTGGGCTCTGCGGCGCTATCCATCGCCCCTCCTTTAGCACCAACTCAGCAGCCAGCAGAGAGAACACCAGAAAATCAAAGTGGCGATCGCGTTTTGAGTAATTTGGGGCGATCGTCACGTAGCAAATCAACAAGTCCAAGAACAGCTCGTGATTACTGGTTAGGAGCAAGCGTGGGGCTGGGTGTGGCAGTCTTACTAGGTGTAGTTTTGCCTTTAGTTTGGCGTCTGACCGTGGGGGCACCACAACCCCGCAATGAAGTTTGGATGTCGGGTGCCAAGCTACCGCAATCAGAGGCTTCCCAGATTATCGGCAGCAATCCGACTGGAACGACAAGCCCCAACCCTAATGAACGACCAGAGCCGATTGAATTTCCTGCTAACTCTATTTCAACGACGATTCAAGGAAACCTTGATAAACAGGTGCTCAAGCACTACAGTTTGCGAGCTTTTCAAGGCCAGATTATGACAGTTGCTCTTGAGGGTGCAGGTGTGACGATGAGCTTGCTCAATTCGCAACGTCAGGGCATTGATACGGCTGCCTATCAAACTCACAATTGGACGGGTCAGTTGCCTGAAGACGATAATTATATTATTCGGGTGGCGGGTTCAGGTGCCTATCGTCTGGAAGTCGCTATTACTCCGCTGCCAGAAGCCGCCCAAGCTCCGTCAATCACGTTAGCCCCTCAAGCTACAGGTACAACGTTAAAAGGACAGACAGGCCCGACCCAACGCAAGCGCTATCGCTTTACTGCCAAGCGTGGGCAAGTATTATCTGTTCAAACACTGCAAGGCACTGTGCAAATAAAGGTAATCGCGCCTACAGGTCAATTGCTAGCGAGTAGTTTGGCAAATCAGCCTCAAAAGTGGCAGGGCTCGTTACCGACAGATGGCAGCTTTACGTTGGAAGTCTCTGCAGCAAAACCGGAGAAATTCACTCTATCGTTGCGCATTCGCTAGCCCTATAGAGCAGCTAGCTAAAAGCTCAGATTTTCTTAAACCGTGACTTTGGGCAGTTAACTTTCAGAAGCGGGTTCGTGCAGTGGCTCTCTAGACACTTCTTCTGGCGTGGCGATCGCTTCTGTCACAAAAGGTAAGCCCGCCCCTCGTAAGCCTCGTTTAATCCGCTCTGGGGTTTCAGCAAAGGTGACAAACAGGGGGTAGCTGGCATCATCACCCTCGCTGAGAATATGTTGGTGTCGGGGAGGCATGAACCATTCATACCCACGATCGAGCCAAACTTGAGTTTGCCGCCAGCGCCCCAATAAATCTGAAAAGTCTTCGTGGGGGCGATGAATAAACACCAAAATTTCTACCCCAGTTTTAATTTTCCATTCGGGGTCGCACATTAAAATGGCAACATCACAAGGAAGTTGCACTAGCTCTTTAGACTTTGAAGAAGCGCTGTTATAGTGGCCCTGTGTAATAGCAGATTCCCGCTGCTTTTCAGGAACTGTGACTCGCACAATTGGCAGAGGAATTGTAATCAGACTATCTTCAGGCCGTCGCATACTCGGAACTGTTTCTAAGTAAGGACGATATTGCCGCAATAGAGCGATCGCTGAGAGTTGATTACTATACTCTGCTAATAACTCTTCATAGTGAGATTGCTTTACAGACATTTTAATTGGATTGCAGCAACTTCAAGAGCATCTCTTGCATTCTAACTGTTTGAAAAAATTTCGACATGCGTAGTAAGCAGAAAAGCTTATTTGATTCAAAAATTGCTATTTTTCCTATTGAAACCAAGTTTTCAAAAAATAGAAACCAAAAAAATGATCGGCTTTGAGGAATGCTATAAAAATAGCCCTCTATCTTTGAAA
>CBIHQL010000497.1:0-3788 GCA_966211855.1 uncultured bacterium | reverse complement strand
AAAAGAAACCCTATTTGTGACCATCCCTGCCGTCCAAGAAGAAGGCGTGACAACTTGGAAAAGTCTTTGGCTGCAACATGCGCGTTGGGCAGAAGGTGGGTATCAACGGTATCTCGATTATTGGCCCCATATCCTCAACTTAAGTTGGGCAAAAGAGCTGGATTTGTTATTGTTTTTCTTTTTGCAGTTTCTCTTACCCATCGGCTTGATTCCTGATCTCCTTTGGGAATTGTTTTACGATCATCAACCGATTCTTTGGTCGCTACAAACTTTATTCAGCACCATTCTCACGCTCTCTTTTGTGGCAGGGCTCTATCAACTACATGGGTTACGAGGTTGGCAGTTGTTGTGGGCGACGGTGCAAGGCTTTGTCTACATGCTGCATTGGGTGCCAATTATGGTACTGGCTACCTTACAGCTCTGTGTGCGATCGCCTCGGTTACGGTGGGTAAAAACTCAGCATTATGGTCGCACGGCTTGAGGATCAGCGAGAAAGATGCTAGATCTGCTCATTCAAAATGGATTGATTTTTGACGGCTTAGGCTCTGCACCGATGCGGGGGGATATCGGCATTCGGGATGGGCAAATCGTGGCGATCGCTCCTCAGATCACAGCAGAGGCTCAAAAAGTCGTTGATGCCACTGGATTGTGGGTAACCCCTGGCTTTTTAGATATCCATACCCATTACGATCTAGAGCTAGAAATTGCGCCAGGCTTGAGCGAATCGGTACGGCACGGCGTTACGAGCGTGGTGATCGGCAATTGCAGCTTGTCGGTAGCGATTGGAGAACCCCAAATGCTCGCAGATATCTTTCAGCGAGTTGAAACCCTCTCTCACCGCTTGATCGAGAAGTGGCTACAAAAAGCTCTTGATTGGCAAACTCCGGCTGAATACCTTGCCCATCTCCAGCAGTTACCTTTAGGGCCAAATGTCGCACCCCTGCTAGGTCATAGCGCTTTGCGATCGCATGTGATGGGGTTAGAGCGCAGTTTGACGGTAGATCCAACCAAACCTGACCTCAAAATCATGCGCGAGATTGCTGCTGCTGCTTTAGATGCTGGGTTTATAGGAATCTCGATTGATATGTTCCCTTGGCACCTGATGAGTGGGGAGTGGCGAGGTAAAACCATTCCATCACAACACGCCAAATTTCGAGAATATTCAAGGCTAGCAGATCTGTGTCGGCAGCGCGATCGCGTCTTTCAAGTGACCCCGAATCTCCAACGGTTAACATCCTTTTTAGAGATTCTCTACATGGGCTTAGGCATTGGACGGCGACCCTTGCGGATGACGGTGCTCTCTGCCTTAGACGCAGTTCACGATCGCAGGTTATGGCGCATTTTCGGCCCCCTTTTGCTGATTTGGAATCGACTCCTCCGAGGGAATGTCCGCTTTCAAACCTTAACCGAGCCATTCACTATCTATTCTGATGGCCCCGTCACACCGCTATTTGAAGAATTCTCCACTGGCGTGCGTTTAAATAGTTGTGCATCACGCGAAGAACGACAACAACTTTGGCAATCTCCTTCATTCCGTCGCCAATTCCGCCAGGAGTGGACAAATAAATGGCGCAAATCCTTCCATCGGCAATTGGAATTAATGAAGGTGATTCAGTGCCCAGAAACCAGTTGGCAAGGGTTAAGCTTTACTGAAATTGCCAGTCAGCGAGATCAAGACCCAACAGAGTTTTTTATGCAGGCGTTGCAGAGTTATGACACCGATTTGCGCTGGGTAGCCACAGGAGCCAACGATCGCCTCGAACCCCGATTAGCCCTAATGCGTCACCCCTATATCTTGCCGGGGTTTACCGACGCGGGTGCTCATGTACACAACCTGGGTTATTACGATGGGGCACTCTCCCTGTTGAAGCAAGCCGTGACTACCAAATTCCTCACCCCGGAAGCCGCGATCGCTCGGGTTACTGGAGAACCCGCCCAGTGGTTTCGGTTGAATACAGGGGTCTTAAAAATAGGGGCTCAAGCCGATTTACTCTTGCTCAACCCGATCGCTCTCCAGCAACCGCTGACCTCTCCAGTCGAGATTTCTGACCCCGTACTGGATGGTGAACCTCGAATGGTGAAACGTGGCTCTGAAGAGATTGTTAAAGCGGTGTATATTCGCGGTACTCTGGTGGTTGATCAAGGGCAGGTGAGTGAACTGTTGGGCCGTCAACCCTTGGGAAGGCTGTTATCACCCATTTGAGGATAACTCAGAGGAGCCATGTAGATTAGATGCAACACTTTGGCGATCGCTCTTCCCAACGGCACCGCAACCAAATTAGCCAACACATTCCCGATCATCCCTTTACGGACTATTGGGATATCTTTGTCCTCAAGCACCAGCACCCGATTAATATCCTTTTACATATCGTCGGCATCTTATTTTTTTACGGCTTATTATTAACAGCATGGCAATTGCAAAATGGCTGGTTATTGCTGGCGCTGCCTCTCACGCAACTTATTGGTTTGCTAGGGCATCTTTGTTTTGAGCGCAGTCATATTGATTTGCAAGATGCTATCTTTTCATGGCGTGCTTCTTACTGTTTAGGCAAACTGCTGCTCCGCGTGCTCTTGGGCAAATATGCCACAGATATTCAGCAGCGCCAAGAGATTTTGCGGCAGTATCACCTATCCATCTCACAAAACTAACGGTTAACCAGCCAAATTATCACGATCAGAAAATCTTGCCAGCACTTGACTTCCTGCATGAATCAAAGTTGGCCCCCCTACCCCCCCAACTTTGGGGGGAACTTGAATGAGGCTTCCCCAAAGTTGGAGGACGGGAAGGGATCGCAAAGTATTCACGCAGGAGGTCTACTCAATCTTTTTTATCAGCCTTTAAAGGCTTTTGGGAAATTGTACGCACCTCCACAGGGACGAGATGAGATACGCTGAAAAAGCTTAGGGATTTCAATAGGCTTTGGAATGGTAAATCAGGTATACGACGTTGTGATTGTTGGGGGTGGCGTTGCTGGGGCTGCCCTACTCTACTCGCTAGCCACCTTCACCGACTTAAAGCGGATCGCGTTGGTGGAAAAGTACCCCAAAGTGGCATCGGTCAACTCCAAAGCCACCAATAATAGTCAGACCATCCACTGCGGTGACATCGAGACCAATTACTCACTCGAAAAAGCGCTCAAGGTACGGCGATCGGCGCAGATGTTGGTGCGCTACGCGAGTCAATTGCCACCTGGCATCCGGGAGCAAGTGATTTACAAGTTCCCCAAAATGGTGTTGGGCGTAGGGGCTCAAGAATGCGAGTTTCTGCGTCAGCGCTATGAGGTGTTTCAGCCGCATTTCACCGGGATGCAATTGCTGGAAAAGGCACAAATTGCCGAACTTGAACCCAGCGTTGTCAAGCTTGATGGTCACGATCGCCCGGAAGAACTTGTCGCGATCGCCATTAGCGATGAATACACAGCCGTTAACTATGGCAGCCTAGCGCAAACATTTGTTGAGCAAGCCCAAGCCGTGGCTGATAAGACGGTCGATCTCAAACTGGGTAACCCCGTACAAGCGATCGAGCAAGTCGGAGAAAACTATCAAGTCAAAACCGCCGCTGAAACTGTAACTGCACGATTTGTCGTGGTTTCGGCTGGAGGACACAGCCTGTTATTTGCACACCGCATGGGGATCGGCCTGGAATACTCTTGCTTACCCGTCGCTGGCAACTTCTACTTCACACCGCAAGTGCTCAACGGCAAAGTCTACACCGTCCAGAATGACAAGTTGCCCTTTGCAGCAATCCACGGTGACCCCGACATCACCATGCCAGGGAAAACCCGGTT
>CBIHQL010000496.1:0-3797 GCA_966211855.1 uncultured bacterium | reverse complement strand
CCCATCACCCCTGCATACCAGCCCGCCAGTTGCAAACGCGTTTGGTGAAATAAACGATCTTGCTGCATCATTTACAAACTTGCGTTGAGTCGATAGCCAACCCCATAAATGTTTTCAATGATGGGATTGTCATTATCATCTCCTAGCTTACGCCGCAGCAGCCGAACTTGAGCAGCGACAACATTGCTAATGGGTTCGTCATCAATTTCCCATAGTTGACTCAAAATCTGATCGCGAGTCAAGACTTGATTTGGATGCTGCATTAAATACTCTAAAAGCTGAAATTCTTTAGCAGTTAGGGCGATCGCCTGCTGACTCGCATCTGGAAAAACACGAGTCACAGTATGTGTTGCATAGTTTAACGAAAGCAAACCAACCTGTAGCTGTCGTGGTTGAAAATGAGGCGCTCGACGCTGTAATGCTCGCAGTCTGGCTAAAAGTTCGGGCATTCCAAAGGGTTTAATCAGGTAGTCATCAGCTCCACTATCCAGTCCGATAATCTTCTCCTCCATCCGGTCTTTCGCGGTGAGCATCAAGACAGGAAGGGGGCTTTTCTGCCCTCTCAAACGTTTACAAATTTCCACCCCAGAAAGTCCTGGTAGCATCCAGTCAAAAATGCCTAGAGTGTACTGAGTTGAGTGATCTTCTAAATAGCTCCAAGCCTGTTGACCATCTAGAAACCAGTCCACAATATAAGCTTGATGGGTTAAGGCTTGCTTAACCGCAACTCCTAAATCTGGCTCGTCTTCCACCAATATTAACCGCATGGTTATCAGCGCGTGTTACCCAATATTAAGTATTACTTGAGTGATGGCTTTCCTGAGTAGAGGTTATGCTGACAGGAATATTTTGCCTAGTGGGAGTCTAGGGACTTATAAACAGAAATTCTTCCTTCTGATGGAAGAGGTAATGATACTACCTTAAGAATGGAATGAATTTCACTTCATTTTCACTTTCTGCGGGAATAGTAAATCGCAAGCATTGCAACTAAAATCGGGTTTTCATCACGGTCGTTAGTTCAACATGAAATCACGGTGCCATCCCCGCAACGCAAACACAAGGTATTTAAGCTCTCAATGGGTTAGGTTGCGTGCAACGCGACTGCTAAAGTTAAGATACAGCAGACATCAACATTCAGCAAAATTTCAAGCAAAGATATGTTCGTAGATCATTTGAGAAATTTGCTGCCCAACACTGAGCAGATCTGATCTAGAGGTTAGTGTGATTTCGAGAGGGCGTGTCGGTGTATGCTGATGGCTCAGGGAAGGATTTAACGACTGGTTCCGAGAAGGGCGATCCTGAAATAAACGGGTTAGCTCTGTCTCAATCATTGCCTTCAAGCGATCGCGTTGGCTCGGTGGTATATCAAGGCCGTTTAGAACAATCCGATCGATGCGGATGTGAATATTACGGCTCATCAGAGATGCTCCTTCAGTCTAAAACTTGGAAGTCAGCTTCGTTGATCGGGCGATCGAGCTTGCGAAATTCGGTGCGAGTTGCTGCCAAAACCTGAGGCATGGTCACGGCGGTTTTTGCCTGAGCTGCCAAAAATGCTGCATTCAATACAATATTATGAATGTTGCCTCCAGTCAGGTTAAAGCGGGCTAACTGCTTAAAGTTGAGATTCTGTTGAGGAGTTTCGACAGGGAACGCTTTTTGCCAAATGAGTTGTCTCTCGCGAGTTCCTGGAAAAGGAAAGTTAACTACGAAGCGAAGCCGCCGCATGAATGCCGAATCGATAGCATTTTTAAAGTTGGTGGCTAAGATTGCCAACCCCCGGTAAGACTCAATGCGCTGGAGCAGATAGTTGATTTCAATGTTGGCATAGCGATCGTGAGAATCTTTGACTTCACTGCGCTTCCCAAACAAAGCGTCGGCCTCGTCAAAAAAGAGAATCGCCCCGCCATTTTCAGCGGCATCAAATAAGCGTCGGAGGTTTTTCTCAGTTTCCCCAATATATTTACTCACGACAGCAGAGAGATCAATTCGGTAGAGATCTAAGCGCAATTCATTAGCAATCACTTCTGCTGCCATGGTTTTTCCGGTGCCACTTTCTCCCGCAAACAGAGTGCTAATGCCCAGACCCCGGTTCATGCGCTGGTGAAATCCCCAATCTTCATAGACTGTGTGGCGCTGTCTTACCTGATTGGCAATCTGTTGCAACAGGGTGGTTTCGTCTTCTGGCAACACGATATCGTCCCAAGTAGCTTTGGGGTCAAGGCGTTGTGCTAAGGTGTCGAGTTGAGGGCGGGTTACAGTCTGACAGGCTGACCACAGGCGATCGCTCCCACTCATGTCAGGATCTTGACGATCTACTAAAACGGATGCCGCCACTTGGTGAATGGTGATGGCATTGAGATGAAACTGACTGGAGAGCAACGCGGCATTTTGCTGTCTATCTTGCAGCAAACCCTGTGTCTCAGCCTCTTTCAAAGTGTTAAGCCAAAGGGCATTCTGCTCAGATGAGGTTGGTTTATCGATATCCACAACCCACTCGGTTTGTCCAATACCTGGTTGAATTTCGCGAGTCCCCAGCAGAAAAACGCTGTGGCTATAGTTGAGAAACCGGACTAGAGCAGTGTTTTGTGCCTGGGATGTCGTTTCAAGACTCGTTAGCGTATGGGCATCGAGATAAAAAAGGATCGGCAGCAGGCGGCTCTCGCGTTGACATAACCGTTCTAAGGTTTCGAGTTCGCTGAGTTGAGTGGGCAGTAGATGAGTGGCAAAGCGATAGAGATATAGCCCTAGTTCTCTAGCAACGGCTTGAGCGACCAGATGTTGACTGAGTGAATCTGAGCCAACCAACTGTACCACCGCCGGAGCCGAACGAGAGGCTTTTTGCAGAGCCGCGATCGCTTCTAAAGTAGAGGCTTGTTGCGATGGAGGCAGGTGGACGCTTTGATAGTCTCTAGAAAATGGCTTGACAAAGGGAGCTAGCCGCTCGTCCAGTTCATTCAGCCCCTTTAAGTAGTTGACAATTCGTTCATCAGCGCGAAGGGGGCTAGCAGTGAGAGTTTGGGTGCTGTTGGTGTGAACCTCAATCAACCGCCAGTAACACAGAGGTTGCTGAGGAGAGACAATATCCCAAGTGGGGTCTTCAAAGAGAGACAGCGCTAAAGCGAAGGTGGGATAGGGGCGGTTGGGGTTATCTTGGGCACGGGCACAGAGTTGGGCAATTTGAGTGTCTAGCTCAACGGCTGCACAAAGCAATAGAACATGCTGCTCAAATAGAGAGAGATCAAATAGCTGTCCCAATAGTCGTAGCGCTGGCGGGTGATCTGTATTTGCTGCTGCCTCCATTTTGAGTGTTGCTTCCTGGAGAGCATCCTGATGTTGATCGACGACACCTGCTTGAGTTTGCAAACGCAATTTTAACCAGTCGAGGGCAGGTGCCAGATAATCTTCGTTGTTTCTGTGCCATTGGGCGATCGCGTTCATGGCAAGGTCAGCCTCCAGCGCTCATCAAAGCGAGGTGGGGTTGCAGAGCGATCAATCAATAGGCTGTCAACAGCATCAACGCGGAGGCGAATCCAATACTCACCCAAAGGGAGACCGCGACGGCTAAAGACTAGAGACTCGGTTCGCTCTGGTGGGTTCAAAGGGTAAATTTGAGGGATGGAACGACTTCCTAACAATAGAGAAACTCGCTGGCTAGACTGAACTTGCGGTTGACAGATCACTCGCAGCACAGGTTCGCCTTCCTCAGAGATCTCTGGGGTAATAGATTGAATCTGAGGTGCGATCGCTAGCGGCACGGCATTACTCGTTTCTTCTCTTCCTGCTCGTTGTAGTTGCAC
>CBIHQL010000495.1:0-3804 GCA_966211855.1 uncultured bacterium | reverse complement strand
AGCAGCGCCCAAGGAACCTTAAAGTCAGGCACCAACCAAGGCAAGCTTCGCAGAGCAGGTAACGCCAAAGGCAACAAAAACCGCAACGATCGCAGAGAAACCGGGCGATCGCCAGCTTCATCCACTACTCCATAGCGCTGAGCTAGTTCGGCAACGATTTGCACCCGCCCAGTGCGCTGCATAACGGTAGGATCTGCGGCAAGTTTAGCAATCACGCGTCCTGTGAATAGGGGCGTTTCCCAGTTGTAGCGCTCGGTAAAGATTGTGCTTTTAGCATCTGCCTCAGCCTGGTTGCCTAAGTCATCGGCACACTGAGAAATATGTTCTGTACCGACGATTCCGGGCCAGATGGAGAGCGAGGCAACGTTAAACGGCTTCAGTTCCACTGCCATATCTGCGGCAAGGCGATCGCAAGCTGACTTACCCGCACCATAAGCTGGCCCAAACAAATACGACAAACTCCCCCAAGAAGAGATGGTGCAGATCAACCCCTGTTGTCGCTGAGCCATCAACCGAGCCGCATACACACTGGCAACATAATGACTGCGTAGACCCACATTGTTGCAAGCATCCCAAAGCTGAGGCTCGTCTTTCCAAAACGGTTGCCCATTTGCAGCCCGTAAAGCACCCACCCCCGCATAGACATTGTTGACTAAAAGATCTAAGCGACTATCTTGCTCCGCTTGAATGCGCTCAAATAGCGATCGCACTTGCTCATCATCACTATGGTCTACCTGTACGGGAATGCAGACACCACCTGCTGTTTCAACCGCTGCTGCAGTCTCTTGTAAACTACCCCCCATGCCTTCACTGTTACCAGAGGCATCAAGGCTACGACCTGTGATATAAACGGTGGCTCCAACTTCCCCTAGGGCGATCGCAATCCCCTTACCAATTCCTCGCGTTGCTCCCGTCACAACAGCAATCTTACCTTCGAGAAATTTCATCCTGACGCTCCCTGCACTCTTGCTCCAGCGTAAACTAAAGTGCCAACCTCAGTCGCCTTGCAGCAGGTAGGGATTCAGTTCTCACTATCAATTAGCTCTCAGTCCCACCCTTTTCTGCTAAAGTCCAAATGGTCTGCAAAAGGACATCTGGCTCAATCGGTTTAATAATATGCTGCTGAAATCCAGCGGCTAGTGCTTGTTTTTGATCTATTTCTCCGGCATAAGCAGTCAGAGCAATTGCGGGGATATTTCTGACTTGCTCGATCAAGTGCTTCCTGATTTGACGAACTAAGGAATAGCCGTCCATATCGGGCATGCCAACATCACTAATGATCAGATCAAATTCTGTTTTTTCTAAATTATCTAGAGCCTTGGTTGCTGACTCTACATCAGTAACTTTCGCTCCATACTGTTTGAGTAGAGACGTGATAAACTCTCGCGAATCTCGATCATCGTCTACACAAAGGACTTGCAAGCCACTGAGATCAAAAGCGGGTCGATCGATTGGCAGAACGCCAGATTGATTGGATTTTGCAGTCGTAATAATTGGTAGTTTGACAACAAACAATGAGCCTTGGTCTTCTCCAGGACTGGCAACTTGGACAGTTCCACCATGCAGCTCAACCAAGTTTTTCACGATCGCCAACCCTAACCCTAAACCACCAAATCGCCGGGTTGTTGTGCCGTCAGCTTGGCGAAAATAATCAAAGACATAAGGCAAAAAAGCTGGAGAAATGCCCTTGCCATTATCACTGACAGCAATCTGGGCGTAAGCCGTAGCAGAATGAGCTGAGTTAACTTGCTCCAAGCGAATTTCGACTCGCCCTCCTTGAGGAGTAAACTTAACTGCATTTG
Source organism: uncultured bacterium (assembly GCA_966211855.1). GTDB lineage: Bacteria > Cyanobacteriota > Cyanobacteriia > FACHB-46 > FACHB-46 > CBIHQL01. Next base: position 2,002 of record CBIHQL010000495.1, on the reverse strand, counting down.
CAAGTAGATTCCAAACAACTTGTTGCAATCGGCTAGAGTCCCCTAAAACTTGCCCAACATGGGGCTCGAAGACAGTATGAATTTGAATTGATTTCGCCTCTGCTGCAAGGCGGACGGTTTCGAGAGCAGCCTTAATCGTAAAAGTGAGATCGATGTGACCCGTATTTAAACTCAATTTGCCTTGCAGAATGCGCGAAACATCCAGCAAATCTTCGATCAGTTGGGCCTGCAATTTAGCGTTGCGTTCGATCGTTTCTAGCGCATACTGGGTTCTTGCTTTATCTTGCTGGCGCGTTTGCAAAATTCTTGCCCAACCCAAAATTGGGTTCAGGGGCGATCGCAATTCATGAGATAAAACAGCCAAGAATTCGTCTTTAATTCGGTTGGCCTGCTGTGCCTGTTCGGTTTGTTCTTGTAGAGACAGCATCAGCCGATTGAGGCGATCGTTTTGCTCTTTTAGCAAAGCTTCTGCCTGTTTCCGTTCGGTGATGTCTGCCAAGCTTAAGACAGCACCCGTAAACACTCCCTGTTGGTCTAAGACTGGGTCAACCGTCTTAGCAAACCAGCGTTCTCTCGCTTCGATTTCTAAAACTTGCCGCTGATGAGTTTCCTTAGCGCGCTCAAAGCAGCTTCCATCTCCAACCCCTAACTCACGATGCATCACCTCATAGTGGACACAGCCCAAAATCTCTTCAAAAGGTTGACCCAAGAGCCGGATCATGGCTTGATTACAGCGTAAAAATTTGCCTTCTTGATCGAGTAGACCCACACTGTCGTTAATCGAATTAAATGTTGTTTGCCACTGTTGCGCTGAAGATAAAGCCAATTCTTCAGCACGCCGAATTCGTAAAAGCGATCGCACCGTGGCTAATAGTTCGATAGGTTCTACAGGCTGGGCGAGATAGGCATCTGCACCACTGTCTAATCCTTCTGCTTTGTCCTGACTTCTAACAAAACTGGCTGACAGATGTAAGACAGGAAGAGAAGTCGTTTCAGCGTTTGATTTAATCTGACGGCAAACCTCAAAGCCGCTGATATCTGGTAGCTGCACATCGAGAATTACAAGGACAGGTTGATGGGAAGCGATCGCTGCGAGTCCTTCTCCCCCAGTTGCCGCTTCCACAACGGTAAAGCCTGCATTTTGCAAAATTCGTCGGACAATATAACGATTGGCTTCGTTGTCATCAACATGTAAAATCGTCAGCTGTGGCTCAGACATCACGGTTTCCTTAGATATCCCAAACCAGTCCAGCGCTCGCTAGTGCATCTCGAAGCTGAGCACTAGCTGTTTGAGTCGCTGCTTCTTTAGAAACAATCGCGATACTTTGCTCTGCTAAAATCCTTTGTGTTTCGGCGTCGAGCGGTTTGGCAGAGTAAATAATCACTGGAATTAACTGGGTGACGGGATTGCGTTTGAGGCGATCGAGCACATCAAATCCGTTAACTTCTGGCATCTCCAGATCCAACAGAATTGCGGTAGGTTGCTCACTCTCTGCCAATACTAATCCTTCTTGCCCGTTTGCCGCTTCTAAAATTTGTAACGTTGTTTTCGCTAACAACTGTTTCACCATATAGCGGTAGGCAGGGTCATCATCAATAAGTAAGAGTTTTGGAGTTTTACCTCGTTCGATCAAGGTGTTGAGCTTACAAAGCAGGGGCAATCGGTCTACAGGTTTGATGAGAAATCCGTCGGCTCCCAGGGCGATCGCCTGTTTTTCATTATCAATGACCGTGACCACCAAGATGGGAATGTCACGAGTCGCTTCATTACTTTTGAGTTCGCGCAAAAACGTCCAGCCATTTTGCCCTTCTAGAAGAATATCCAACAAAATCGCGGCGGGTCGAAGCTGCTGAAGTGCTTGTCTGGCTTGAGCAAGCGTGCGGGTAGCAATCAGGTGATATCTCGATGCTTGCAGGTGTTTCTCGTAGATAAACAGCGTTTCTGTATGGTCTTCAATCGCCAGAATCGGTAGGTGGGCCAACTGAAGCGGAGCGATCGATG
>CBIHQL010000494.1:0-3822 GCA_966211855.1 uncultured bacterium | reverse complement strand
AAATTCCTCTACCCGCTTCGGTTTCAGCCCGCAAACAAGTTGTATTAGGGATTCGACCTGAGAATATCGCTTTAGCACAGGGAGAGGCTCCGGTTGGAGAGACGATTCCGGGCAAGATCTTTTTAGTAGAAAACTTGGGAATGCAGAACCTGATTAGTGTGCAAGTACAGCATCCTCAAGCTCAAAGCATTACCTTACGAGCTTTGCTGCCTGCTGATCAAAAATGGTCGGGTGATGGGGTGTCTTTAGTGGTTCCTACTGAAACTATTCACTGGTTTGATGTCGAGACAGGCGATCGCCTTAACTAACCCCAAATCTCAATCTAATTTTGCCAAAACTTAGTTTTCTACAGGTTCTAAAATCCAGTAATAACCTTCATAAATTACCTTAAACCCTGCCTCTCGGAAAATTTGGTGATTCATTTGCTGATTTTCGCTAGAGACGGGTAAAAGAGGTACGCTGGTATATAGCAGCCCTTGAGGTGAAATGGCGCTCTTAAAGTTTCTAAAGAAGCGCACCAACTGCTCTGGAGAATCGTAAGTGTAGAGAAAATCGGGCCGACTGAACAGATGTAAACAAGCGATCACATCAAATTTCTCTTCTACTGAAGGCAACCAATTACCGATTTCAGAGAATTCGATCACTTTATGTTTATAAGAAATTTGATAGGCATAATCTTGCTTAGAGTGAGGTCTAGGTTCAATCCCTGTAACCTGTGCCCCTAAAATCTGCAAGATTTCGGCAGCTAGTGGTGGGTGATCATTATAGAAACGGACTAACAAATCTTCGTCTTTGTCAGAAGGTGCATACGTAGAAAGCGCACCACAACCGACATCTAGCACTTTAAACCCATAAAGCGGGCTGGTGTTCATATGGTCAAAATTGCCACACAACGTCCCAGCCAAAAACAAAATATGAGGTTGTAAAATATGCTCTTTAAGGTCAATCTTAAAGCCCTTAAAGCTATTGTTACTCCGCATCATCTGAATGACGATTTGCTTACCAAAGCTATTCAGATTTTGAATTTTAGGGTACTCATCCAAAGGTACCTCTAGGTAATCTTTGATACCAAGCTTTAGCGAAAGTAAATCATGAGATAATGCCTCAATCTTCGCAGCTTCACTGACAATCAATTTGACAGGTGGTAAAATTCTGCGACTAAGAATTTTAGAACCCCTATTCTCTTGTCTTTTTGGTAGATCAAAAGACATAAGTGCAGCCTAAATATGAAGTTAATTCGTTCATAAGCATCATATCTGACTAGACTCAACACTTCTGAGAGCAATTCAAAAATTAGGATTATTTTTAGCCAACAACTTTAAGTAGGCCACGGTGCAGCAACTCATACACTTGGCTAATTAAGTTTTCTTGCTGTGTTGTCAAAACTGCTTGGCTAGAAGCAACCATCAGTAAACGTTGGTCAAGACGGCTAATGCGGCGGGAAGCCAGAATTTGAGCAACGATTTGTTCGAGCGTCAGGTTAGATGCAATGGCTTGAGTAGACATACAGTTGCAGGGAACGTCGATAAATTAAATATCGGTGATTTCCCCCTTGCTATGCGTGATTGCGGGTCAGGCTTCATGTGATTCTCTAAGTTGAAATGCGTGATCTGAAGCACAGATGAATGGAATGCTCGATTTTTGCTCTCTGGGTTGATCATTGCCTGGTGTAGACCGCGAAAATTGGCTGCAATTCCTTTCCAGGCTGTATGAATCAATAGCAAACCTCTGGTCATCAGCTCCACTTGGGCATACTCATGAAAGTAAGCTGTGATTCATGTGAATGGGAGACCGGGTGAAAAGGCGACCTCAGCTCTCTTGGCTCAACCCTCTTCTCTTAATAAATCGATGTACTAAGAAGGGTGATCCTTCCAGCCAAGGGAGGAAACGATCGCCTTTGAGCTACGCATACCTATACTTACCGATTCTGACAGGGGCTACCCTCTCTCTAGGGACGGTGTTGCTATGGCACGATCTGGTGGCGCGAGAGTATATTCAAACTCAGCAATTATTAGCTCAAGCAACCCATGCCATTGAACAGGAAATTGCCTCTGAGATCGATAATCGTATCCAACCCTTAGAACGCATGGCAAATCGCTGGGCAGTGCGAGGGGGAACGCCTCAGCGAGAGTGGGAAGCAGACGCTCAAGCTTTACTAGCAGACTATCAGGGCTACCAAGCAGTGGAATGGATTGATCCATCGTTGTATATTCGGTGGGTTGTGCCCTTAGCAGGCAATAAGACCACCTTAAATCGAAACTTAAACCAAGAAGCCCGCCGACACAACGCTCTTGAAACTGCTCTGACCACTCGTCAAATCAGCCTTAGCCGCACGATTGACTTGATCCAAGGTGGCAAAGGGGTTTTGGCTTATATGCCCATATTTATTCCGCAGGCGGGCGATCGCTTTGACGGCTTAATTGTGGGTGTATTTAAAGTTCAATCTTTGTTAGAGGCGGTTGTTGCGGATGAACAACTTCAGGGTTATGAAATTGTGGTATTTGATGGTGCAGAGAAGATTTACGGGTCAGAGTCTACTCACGCATCGCTATTTGCTCAACCGATTCAGACAAATATTAACTCCCACGGTCTAAATTGGCGGCTCCAGGTTCGGCCTTCTGCGCAATTGTCAGCAAAATTGCGATCGCCTTTGCCTAAAGTGGTGCTTGTTACGGGCCTCCTGGGAAGTTGGATGCTGGCACTCACAATATATTTCTATCAAATCACCCGAAATCGCAGCCAGACAGTCCAAAGTGTTAATCACCAGCTCAATGACGAAATTGCTGAGCGCAGGCGAGCCGAAGCAGATTTAGAAGAGAGTGAAACCTTTTTGCGATCGCTCTATCAAATTGTTTCAGCTCGCAATCAGAGTTTTGCACAACGGATGCAAAGCCTGTTAGATCTGGGTTGTCAATTCTTTGATGCTGAAGTCGGTATTTTGGCTTGTGTCGAAGGTGACTGCTACACCATCACAGTCGTGCGATCGCCAGATCAGGTCTTAAAGGCAGGGGATTGCTTTAATGTTCGCGAAACTCTGTGCTGTGAAGTCCTAGATACAGATGAACCTTTAGCGATCCGACATGTTTATGCTTCTCAGTGGCGTGAGCATCCTGCCCATATCACCTTTGGCATGGAATCTTTTATTGGCACACGGATTTTAGTTGAGGGTCAATTACACAGCACCTTCAGCTTTTCGAGCCCATCTCCTCGCACCCAAGACTTTAAACCTACGCACAAAGACCTGCTCAAGCTGATGGCGCAGTGGATTGGGGCTGAGATTGAGAGGCATCAAGCAGAAACAGCTCTCCAGGCTAGTGAAGAACGATGGCACTTGGCTCTCCGTGGTAGCAACGATGGTGTATGGGATTGGCAGGTCAAAACCAATGAGGTGTTCTTCTCGGCTCGCTGGAAGGAGATGCTGGGATATGAGGAGCATGAAATTGCTAATTACCTCGATGAATGGTCTAAGCGAGTTCATCCCGACGATCTAGGTGGGGTTACCCAAGCAATCCAAGATCATTTTGACCGCAAAACTCCCTTTTACATTACAGAGCACCGGGTTCTGTGCAAAGACGGCAGCTACAAATGGATTCTCGATCGCGGTCAAGCTCTTTGGGATGAAGCGGGAGCTGTGATTCGGATGACGGGTTCTCATAGTGATATCACTCAACGCAAACAATTAGAGCAAGAACTTCAAGCTAGAGAACAACTCCTCAATGCTTTCTTTAATGCTGCCTCTCTTGCCGGAGTAGGGTTGTGCATTCACGACCAGGAGTTCCGATTTTTGCAGCTCAATGAGGCGATCGCCCAAATTCATCAACG
>CBIHQL010000493.1:0-3835 GCA_966211855.1 uncultured bacterium | reverse complement strand
TAGATTTTCGGGGTCGGGATTTCATTTTTACGTTGATCATCTCGACGATCATGATTCCCTTTCAGATCGTGATGATTCCGCTGTACATCTTGACGGTGCAACTGGGGCTGCGAAACACCTATTTAGGATTGATTTTTCCAGCGATCGCCTCGGCTTTTGGCATTTTTCTATTGCGCCAAGCCTTTCAAGGGGTGCCGAAAGAACTTGAAGAAGCCGCCCGCATGGATGGTTGCTCGGAGTTGGGGTTGTGGTGGCATGTGATGTTGCCTTCGGTGCGCCCTGCCCTGGTAACCTTGGCAATTTTCGTGTTTATCGGTTCGTGGAGCGATTTTCTGTGGCCCTTGATCGTCCTCGATCGCCCCGAATATTACACGTTACCGCTGGGTGTGGCGACCTTAGCTGGAACTTTCTCGCTCGACTGGCGGCTGATTGCGGCGGGTTCTGTGATTTCAATCGTTCCAATTTTGCTCTTTTTCTTAGTGATGCAACGCTATATCGTACCGACCGAAGCGGGCAGCGGCATGAAAGGTTGAGTCTGTGACCTCATTTTGCCGATAAAACTGCTTTGGGGTAGGCAATGCGTTGGTGATTGAATTGTTGCCAAACTTGCACAAAAACCTCAGCGATTTGGGTCATTTCTTCGCGCGTGATGCCGGAATCAACTAATTGGTTATCTTGCCAGCGTGCCCGGAGGATTTTGTTAATCATCGACAGCGCTTCTTCGGGGGTGGCATCTTTGAGCGATCGCAATGCCGCCTCGCAAGAGTCTGCCAGCATCACAATTCCGGTTTCGCGAGATTGCGGAATCGGGCCATCATAGCGGAAATCAGCTTCCTTCACCGGACGAGGGGCATTTTCCTGCTGTTCTAACTGCCGAGCTTGGTGATAAAAATATGCAATCTGCATTGTCCCTTGGTGCTCAGGGATGAAAGCGCGTAACGCTTTGGGCAAACGGCACTTCCGAGCCATCACTAGCCCTTCGCTGACGTGCTTTTTAATCAATTTTGCGCTTTTCCAAGGGTCGTTAATTGCATCATGCTTGTTGGGGCCGCCCATCTGGTTTTCAATAAAGCCCAGCGGGTCATGCATCTTGCCAATGTCGTGATAGAGGGTTCCTGCTCTGACTAGCTCTACATTGCATCCTAGAGAGCGAGCTGCCGCTTCTGCCAGAGTTGCCACAAACAGCGTATGTTGGAACGTGCCAGGAGCTTCGGAGGCTAAGCGCTTTAACAGTGGGCGGTTGGGGTTAGAGAGTTCGGCTAAGCGAATTGGGGTTACCAGGTCAAAAACATGCTCTAAATAAGGGCTGAGACCCAAAGCGACGATGCTCCAAGCCAAGCCAACTAACCCATGTAACATCGCCCCACTCAAGACGAGATACCAAACTGGGCCGGAAGCTGCATTGAGAATCAACGTCAAAATTAGGTAGGCCACGCCTTGAGTTAAGCCGACCGCTCCACCGAGCAGAGCGAGTTCTTCCCGCGATCGCAAGCGTCCGGCAATCAAGGTGCCGAGCAACCCACCGATCGCACTCGCCAACCAATAATTGCCAGTAATCTCAACACCAATAGGTAAGAGAATCGTGAGCAACCCCACCACAGTAATGCCTAGGGCTGAGCCATAAAAACTGCCTACTAGCAGCCCGATCGCCGGTAAACTGGTTGCCGAAACGCCGAAAATTGCTAACACCGGGGCGCTGAGGGTGAGCAACAAAATCAGCACATGGTCTTGACGGCGCAACCCAGGATGGAATCGGCGCTCGACCCACCAAACGATAGCGATCGCCCCACTGACCAGCACACCAAAGCCGACCAACCCCAACCAGTTAATTTCGCGGCGGCTGAGGCCAAAGTGATCGAGCAGCACAAAATCGGCTTGAGTAATGGGCTGGCCCTCTTCAACAATGGCTTCCCCCCGCTGGATGGTCACCATCACGGGCTTGACTTCTTGAGCGGCTTGTTCGGCCCGAAGCTTGGTTTGCTCGGGATCACGTATTAAGTTGGGTTGCAGCACTTTGGGCAGTAGATCAATCGCGATCGCTTCAGCCGCCACCGGTACAGCGCCCTTAACTTGAACTTGGACGGCATTTTGCAAAAGCTGATTAGGCAAACCTGGGTGGATGCCTTGAACAATCATCCGCTGCACCACCTGCTTGAGACCTTCTTGGGTTTGCTGCCACTCTTCATCAGAAAGGCTGAAGAGGTCGGCATCGTAAAGCATTTCAGTGGGGCTGCTTTCGAGTCTATTAAGAGCTGCGATCGCCTGTGGGTAATTGGAGCGGGCTTGTAAGATTGTTTCGACCAACGCTGCAAAATCGGCACTTGAGGTCATTTGACGATAACTTTGCAACTCGGCGATCGCTTGCTGCTGACTGGAGTTGAGAGGCATCGTCCCCACTTTCATCAAGTCACGCAGTTCAGGTACAGCCAGCCCTGGTAGCGATAAATTAGCCGTTGCTGTCGTATCTACAGCTTCTAAAATGGCTCGCCACTCCCATTCTTCCGCCTGCCGTAGATAAAGCTGTGTCGGCATTGACAGCATCGTCACGGGCATGAAGGGAATTTCGCCTGCCTTCTGTCGCAGTTCACTACCTTGCTCTAACGCCTGGGCTAGATTGCGTTGAATTTGCTGGTTGGCAGTGCTGTCTAACATTAAGACCGAAACTGCACCCGTACGGGCTTCTCGCCGTCGCTCCTCGGTCGTTTTAAGGTCTTCAACGGTCGCCGTCATCGGAGCGCGAATGGTTTGCGGAGCTACTGTGCCTACATCTAGCCTCGGTTCGTTATAAAAACGATAGCCAACCACACCCGTGAGGGACAACACTGCCACTACCACAATGATCGGGGGCCGTTTTTGAGCCGATGGGCCTGATGACGAGTGAGAATCCGCTTGCTCAGGATGGACGCAGTTCCAAGTTCTTCCGAGAGCATGACCAAAGGTTTTGCGCGAGGCATCTGCAACGTAGACCCGCCACCACTGGTCACGACAACTCACACCAAATCGCTCGGCCCGCCGCACCAATCGCTGAAGCGTTTTCATGACTGCTGGAGACTAATAATGGAAGATTTTGACCAAATGCAGGGAATGAACAGGAACATCTCCTTAGTTTACTGGTTTGACTCTAAGCAATTATCAACAGCTTGATAGGCTTGGTTCGATTGATGGTTCACTGCGAGCCGCACCTCTCTATGCTAACCATTTCTAAAACAGTGGCGATCGCTAGCAATCTAGCCTAGCGGGGTCGGATGACTCGGGGGGCTGCGATGGCAGGCAATGGTTGGGGTTGAGTCGTGAATTCTTGCAAATCATAAGTTCCCGACCAAGTAGAAAGTAAATTGGTCGCCAAAGTTAACCAATCAGGTTGAACCTGCTCACTCGTGACCGAAGCCCCGCTTTGACCAGATGACCTGACCGCTAAGCACCCATTGACTGGCAAACTTGTATAGCCATTGTAAGCTCCTGCTAAAGCACCCGTCAGTGCCCCCACTACAGGCGAACGATATGCCAAACGCTGCGATCGCAAGACTGCTAACTGGCTATCGTCTGGAGTGCTGAGCCAACAATACAACGCCAAAGCGATCGCAGTAGTTTGCTGATACTTGGGGTCACCTTGCTCAAACACCTGACGAATTAGCTGAGTTCGCGCTTGCTCTAGCCCTGCCCGCTGACTCAACAGTTTTTGTACCTGCTGAAGTTGCTGAGATAACTGAGCGGCGATCGCTGTCTCTGGAGCAACAGACGGCAACATTGTTAATATCTGCCCGATCAACGTAGGCAGGTGTAGCCGTTCTTGCAAGGCTTGGGCGATCGCAAAACCCACCACCCAAGCACCCAA
>CBIHQL010000492.1:0-3865 GCA_966211855.1 uncultured bacterium | reverse complement strand
TTTCGCGCAGGGGGACTAACCACAAGACTGCCGCCGCTGCAATGTACAAACCACCCACCATCATTTCCTGACCGGAGTTGCCACCGAGCTTTGCCCAACTCAACAGAGGTTCACCCACCGCAAACCCAACAATGAGTGATCCCAGCATGGTGGTTGTGAACAAAGCATTAGCCGTCATCAAGCCTTCTGGTTCTACCAATAACGGAATTGCTGATTGCTCTGCGGGGGCGAAAAACTGCGTTAGTACCGACTCTAGAAAGGTGATGACCAACAAAATCAAAAATGCTTTTGGCAAGAGGGGGATCGCCAGAGTCAGCAAACCCCGAAAGAAATTACAAAACGATAAGATTTGCTTTTTAGAGAAGCGATCGACAAAGATTCCGGCGGCTGAACCCAAAAAAATTGCTGGTAATGTTGCAGCGATCATAATCAGCGATCGCATTGAGTTTTCCAGCCCCGGCAATGGCTTGTACTCAACCAACAGCGTAATTAGAAGTACGAAAAATACTTTGTCGGCAATTTGGGACAAAATTTGCCCAACCCAAAGCAGCAAAAAAGCACGATTCTTGATTAACGACCGGAATCCACTCTCAGGCGGTGGGTTGACTGGCATCATAGAAACAATCAGCAAAACTGGGGAAATATACCTCCCCTAGTGTGCGCTTCTCAGCGGCAATGTGACCACCTTGAGAGCAATTTCTTAGAAAATTTTGCTGATTTCTGGGTATTCCTCATATTTAATTAAAAGTTTTTTGAGAAAAGTAGCAGCCGTCATCACAACGGGTAGTGTTGTAGTTGCTGCCGATGAAACGCTCCAGCCAAAGGCAGATTGGGGCGATCGCCATAACTCTAAATGAGGTACAGCAGGGTCAGCATAAAAGCTGGTTTCACCACCGCCCAATAGCGCCGAACTCCAGTGGGTAAACCAGTCATGACTGAGGCGATAAATCGGAAAGTCGCCGCTGAGGGGTACGCCCCAACCATCAACAGCAATAAAAGCTTTCACTGTGCCGCCTTGCAACTGCCAAGCCCAAGCAGCCGCGATCGCTCCTACTACCCCAGCACTAAAACAGAGAAACACTAATGACTTCGTTGCAGCTAGTTGGGGCTTGTAGCTTAATTGAGCTTGCAAAAACTGCAAAATATGACTTACTGAATAAGCGGGCTGCTGCTCTGCCGGGAAGATTAATATCTCTGGGGCTGATGCGGATAAATCTCTGTCAGTCAGCTCTAAACCTTGCAGCAAACTGTTAGTCAGTGCTCGTTCATGCACCCCTGGACAAATCAGCAAACTCATCGTTTTAGTCTCTACACCTGATTGCCAATGCAAGGCGATCGCAGTTAGTAACACACACCAACACGCATCAACATCAGGTTGTTCAGCGCCGTTCCAACCTTAACAAAAATTGAGCGTGTTCCATCTGAGTCTTTGTCGTAGTCGCAGGGCATTCTGGGGATGGAGGCATTCGCACCTTCTTTGTCCTCATCCTTATCAGCAGAAGGCATCGTTTTTAGGTGTTATAGCACCGAGGCTTAGAAATTTATGACTTTAGTTTTAATCGTGGAAGATGCCTGGTTTACTCGCAGGCTCATTCGCAAAAACCTCGAAGCCATAGGCTACAAAATTCTTGAAGCTGCTAATGGGCAAGACGGGCTAGAGCAAGCATTAACGAGTTCTCCCGACTGTATTTTGCTCGATCTCCTCATGCCTGATATGGATGGCCGAGACGTATTGCAAGCTTTGCGAGACCGGGGCAGTAAAATTCCTGTCTTGGTGCTGACGGCTGATATTCAAGCTAGCTCTCGTCAACAATGCTTAGACTTAGGTGCGATCGCGGTTCTGAGCAAGCCCCCCGATGCCAAAACCCTGTGTGATGCCATTGAACAAGCCCTCAAGGTTTCAGGAGGCATTACACCATGATTGCCAGCTTGAGACACATGGATGCTTTACAAGAACTGGTCAACATTGGGGTTGGTCGGTCTGCCAGCATTCTTAATGACATGATTGGCTGTCACATCAGCTTACAAGTACCCCAAACCCAACTGCTCTCTGCGGTGCAAATTAAAGATGAGCTAGAACAACAACTCGGTTCTCACCCTCTCTCAGCAGTGAGACTAGGCTTTAGCGGCTCTTTTACCGGAATTGCGCAACTAGTTTTTCCGACGGATAGTGCCTCTAAGCTGGTGGCGGTGCTGACTGATGACTTTGATTTGAGCGACTTAGACTCCATGAAAATTGGCACGCTCAGCGAGGTGGGCAACATCGTGATTAACGGTGTCATGGGGTCAATCAGCAACGTGCTCGACCAACATCTACACTACTCACTGCCTGTCTACCTAGAAGATACAGTCAACCACCTATTGACTTCCTATGACTTTGACGTAGACAACACAACGATCTTGCTAGCCAAAGCTCGATTTACAGTTGAGCAACTCTTGATTTCAGGCGACATCATCTTGATTTTTAGGGTCGGTGACTTTCAAACCCTTCTCGCCGCCCTTGATTTAGAGATTTGACAACCAATATGGATAATATGCACCTGACCAAAGAGCAGTTCGGCTTGCTTGATCACATCCCTCTGGGGGCTTGCGTGCTGCGGCAAGATTTTACGGTGCTGTTTTGGAATCGGTGCTTAGAAAATTGGACTAAGTTTTCGCGATCGCAGTTGCTCGGAACCAATCTGAGCGATACATTTGAGCATCTGAAAAGTTCTAAATATGTCAGTCGGCTCAATCAGGTATTTACAGCGGGCACACCCACGGTATTTTCTGCCCAGCTTCATCAATCTCTAATTCCAGTTTCGCTTCCTCAGGGTCGGCAGCAAGTTCAACACATTACTGTGACGGCGATTCCTAGTGATGAAGATTCTGGCTTTTTTGCTTTATTGACGATCCAAGATATTACAGACCTCACACACCAAATTCAGAGCCACAAGCAAGCCCAGCAGAGCACCCAGCAAGAAATTCAAGAGCGCCAACGCATCGAGGTGGATCTGCGAGAAACTTTGACGCTGCAACGCGCCATTTTAGACAGTGCCAACTATATGATTATCTCCACCACGGTGGATGGCACCATTGTCACGTTCAATGCAGCGGCAGAGCGATCGCTGGGTTATCAGGCTGATGAAGTGGTTGGCAAGACTACCCCTCTGATCTTCCATCAGCCGCAGGAAGTCACTACTTATGCAGGGGAGCTTTCACAAGATCTGGGCACGTCTGTTGAGCCGAGCTTTGAGGCGATCGTCACCAAAGCACGTCACGGCAAACTTGACGAGCGTGAGTGGTCGTACATTCACCGCAATGGTAGTGAGTTTCCGGTCTTGCTGTCGGTAACCGCCCTACGAGACACTAACGGGCATTTGACAGGCTTTCTCAGCATTGGTAGCGACATTAGCGATCGCAAACGGGTCGAACAAGGACTCGATCGCTCGCTTTCGTTATTACAAGCCACGCTAGAGTCTACGGCTGACGGCATTCTTGTGATTGACCTCAGCGGAACTGTGGTGATTTGGAACCGCAAATTAGTCGAGATGTGGCAAATTCCAGACGAAATTTTGTCTACTCGAGACGATCGACAGGTTGTTGCCTATACCAAAAGCCAACTCAAAGATCCGGCAAGTTGCTCTCTCAAGGGCATGTCCGAAACCTCCGATCATTTTGATGTTGACCTCGATGCCACAATTTTTCAGATTTTAGAGTTAAAAGACGGTCGCAGCTTCGAGCGCTACATTCAACCCCAAAAAATTGGCAATAAAATTGTTGGCCTTGTCCTCAGCTATCGCGATATTACCCAGCGTCAACAAGCAGAAGCTGCTCTACAACTGCAAATTCAGCGGGCTTTACTCCTCAAGCAAATCACTCAAGA
>CBIHQL010000491.1:0-3869 GCA_966211855.1 uncultured bacterium | reverse complement strand
TTCGTTCTTGCTGGCGGCGGGTACCAAAGGCAAGCGCTTGGCTCTGCCCCACTCGCGGATTATGATTCACCAACCCTCCGGCGGTACACGGGGTCAAGCCACCGATATTGAAATCGAAGCCCGTGAGATTCTGCGGATTCGTCGCCAATTGAACCAGATTTACGCAGACAAAACAGGCCAAACCCTCGAAAAAATTGAAAAAGACATGGATCGTGACTTCTTCATGTCGGCTCAAGAAGCAATGGAATACGGCTTGATTGACCGTGTTCTGGAAGATCGCACCCCTTAGTGACTTTGGCTAAACTTGCTGCCAAGCATGACAAGGTGAGGGGGATGGGGTCTCTGGGCTGGCATCCCCACGCTTCCGTGTATTTATCGACTTTTTTGTATTCCTATTAGTGGCAGAATCTTGATAATTCTGCCATTTTTCGTGTCCATGAATCTTGCTGATTGCTATCGTTTGTTGGGGCTGCGATCGGGCGCATCTTTTGCAGAGATTAAGGCATCGTATCGTCGGCTGGCGCGGCAGTATCATCCTGATGTCAACCCAGGCGATCAACGCGCCAAAGAGAAGTTTATCGAGCTGGCAGCGGCATATAAGGTGCTATTGAGTGCCGTTCAACCTCCTGAAGCCACCAGTCAACCTCAACCCGCTGAGGCCAAGCCAACTCCAAAACCACCCGCCCCAACCACCGGAACGAAGGTCAAGGTCACGAAAGTTGCCGCAACCGCACCTCAGGTAAAGGTGACGCGATCGCCCGGTGTGCAGTTCAACCCGCAACTCTCTGAGGTGGAGCTAAAACTGAAGCGGACGGTTTACGAGCAGTTACAGCAGTTGTTGAAGTTTAACCGCTTCCCCAGAGCGATCGCCGTGATCGAGGGATTAGCCCAACGCATCCCCCAAGACCCAGAAGTGCGGCAATGGCAAGCGATCGTCTATCAACGCCTGGGTCGTCACTTGGTCAATCAGCGCGAGTTTGATAAAGCCCGCATCTACCTCAAAAAAGCCCTCCGCACCGACCCCCACAATAAGTCGCTTTGGGCCGAAGTTGAAAAAGAATTCCGCCGCATCGAACAATTATTTTGAAAAATGGGCGATCGTCTACTATAAAGATGAATTACGATTCCCAGTCTTCAATTTGCAGCCCTGCGACTCGACCAAACTCTTTAGTGTTGTTCGTGACCAGAGCGAGATGATTGGTAAGGGCGATCGCAGCAATGAGTAGATCATTCGGCCCAATGGGTGTACCTAGCGCTGTAAGTTGAGCGCGTACCTTGCCAGCCTGTAATGCTGCTTGATCATCAAATGGCACACTATGAAATTGGCTAAAAAAACGCTCTAACTTCTCTAAATTTCGCTCTCGTCGTGAGCTTTTGTAAGCGCCGTAATAAAGCTCTGCTTTCACAATCGAGCAAAGCAAGATGTCAGCGGGCTTGTGAGTAGCAAGTCTTTGAGCAACTGAAGAATTCTGGTCTTGATTAAGTAGTCGAATACAAGTATTGGTATCGAGTAGATAGCTCACTGAAATTCTTCCCTGTCTTCATACTCTCCTTGACTTTCTCTCACCAGAGGCTCGCCTTCCCATCCACCGATCACCTCTTCAAAGAAACCAGGTGACCAACTTTTTTCTTGAGCAGCTTCTAATTGGGATGTATCGGCAATGGGTTGCACAATCACCATTACTTCTAAGTCAGTATTTGTTACATCTAGGGGAACCTGCAACTTTAAGACCCCATCTTCCCCAACATGCGATCGCAGCGTAATACTCTTCATTGCTATTCACCCTATAGTTATCACCTTTATCCACCCTGCCCAAACGCTAACCTCACCCGCTCTACCTGCCTCGGCGCTTCCATTTCTTCAAATAATTTGATTGCCTTATCGCGATACTCTAACCCTTTCTCAACCTCACCCATCGCTTGATAAGTCAACCCAAACTGAAAATAAGCCTCAGCCAAGTCAAATTTAGCCCCAATATCCTCCAGAGGCTCCATAATTCTTTCATGATTGGCAATTACAAATTTAAATTTTTCTTGTTCTCGATAAAGTGCGATCAAGCCTATCCAGGCTTTTCCTTTAGCCTGACGATAATCATATTTTTGAGCACTTAAGATAACCTGTTTATAGTTATTATAGGCTTTTTGGAATTGTTTTAGATTTTTATATGAAGAGCCTATAAACAGCATTTTAGAAATCGCGCCCCATTCTGACAGATCTGATTCTGTACCTTCACTCCTACTTAAAAAATCTAAAGCTTTTTCCTCAAATCCCAAACATGAATATAAGAAAGCCAAGCAGAACCATGCAGTTTCTTCATACCTTTTATGACAGGCTATTTTTTGCGTATCCAAAAGAGCTTTTTGAAAAATCCCTATTGCCTCTTCTAGTTCCCAAAGATCAATTTTGCAAAGCCCTATATTTATCAAGGAAACTATTTGTAAGTTATTAAATTTAATTTGAGGAATTTTGATATCTTTCTTATACAGAGAAAGGCACTGTTTGGCTATTTGACCAGATTGCTCATGGTATTTGATTGCTTCTTGGAGCCTTCCTAGCATCCAACTTGTATCCCCAAGTATGTTGTGAATTCTACTTTGGGAGTAGCTAATGCTTATGTTGTTTATTAGAGGATCTATAAAGAAAATTAATTTTTTAAGCATCCCAAATCTGTAAAGAGAAACACCTAGAGGTGAATTCCCAGCTAATGAGTTGCTTCTCTCATGAATGATTACTTCACAAGCTTTTTCAAAATCTTCGACTTCAATATAGTGATAGTAAGCTTCTACTGCAACTGATGCATCCTTTGAGGTTTCAACTGCTTTGATAGAATTTGTCCAAAATTCTGCTGCTTTGTGATTTGTCTCTTTCCATTCTTGTATTTCTTCTGTTTTTAATCGCTTAATGGCTTCTGCTCGAACCACTGGATGTAAGAAGTATTCAGAATTCTTGGACTCTATCAAAGCACGATCTTTTAACTCTTTAATAACTCTCCTCCTGCGTCCTTCTGGAATGTCCCAAAGCAAGCAGATAATTCCATTTAAAGGAACCGTTTCAACATCCTGATATCGAAAGCATCCCAGGCGACAGAGTAAGTGATAAGCTTCTGGGCACATTATATGTAAGCGACTGAACTGCTCAGAAACTAAATTCTCTAGCTTAGGATCGAGTAGTAGATCAGCTTTATTTTCTTGCCAAAATGCTTCCAAATCATTTTTGAATTCGGTGTGAATAGCACCACAAAGAATTTCCATTGCTTTAGCGTTACCACCGTAAGCATGGTGCATTTCTGCTAAGGCAGATGAATTAGTTTGGATGTTATGATTAATAAAAAACTCCTGCCAAGATGCTTCTTCAAGCCCTTTTAGATGATAGTCTTTAATGTTTATAGATGGTTCACATAAAAGCTCACGGCTGGTAATCAGGGTTAGCGATCGCGCCCCTGGGTCACATAGCACCCGCAGCAAATCCACATAAGGCCGACGATTTTCGATAAAGCGACCATTTTTATCGAGAGCAGGTTCTAAGTTGTCGATCAAAATGCCAATGTGTTGCTTGGGGTCACGTAGCTTTTGCCGTAGTCGCTCTAAGTTCACCCCAAAATCTCGTCCTGGCTCCTCTCCAAACTCGTGCTGAAGCCAGCGTTCTACCTCACTTTCCACCGAGTTAATATTCTGGATTTCCTTCGCCATCCAGATCTCTAAAATCTTGTCAAAGCCTTGGTTATGTAGATATTGCCAAGCTAATGTGGTTTTGCCCACACCCCCCGGCGCGCAGATCGTAATGATTCTTGCCCCTTGATTTACCAGTGAGTTGAGTTGAGCGATCGCCCCTTCCCGCCCCACGACATTCGGGGCTGTAGAGGGAGGGG
>CBIHQL010000490.1:0-3872 GCA_966211855.1 uncultured bacterium | reverse complement strand
AAATTGATCTCTAGCTAGCGATCGCCTCAGTGCGCTGCCATCTTTGAAGGCATATAAAAACAGCAATTTGATACCCGGTAAGAGTGAATATTTTTCACTCTTTTTTATGAGTTTTTTGTCTCATTTTGAGACTCAGTTTATTAAAATTAGTCCCGCCCTGAGATTTATAGACTCATAAAAAAAACACAAGATAAACTTCTCAGTAATATCTGAAACCGAAACCGCTACATTAGTGAGAGGGAAGAATATAACTTTGTGCCGAAAGCATGACTCAGATCGTTGTTGCAGCGTTATACAAGTTCGTTGATTTACCAGACTTTGCCGAAAAAAGAGAGCCAATTCTGGACTATTGCGTTGCTCAAGGCATCAAAGGCACGATCTTGCTAGCCACCGAAGGGATTAATGGCACGATCGCTGGATCTCCGCAGGCGATCGCTGACGTTTTAGCTTTCTTGCGCTCCGATCCCCGTTTAGCTGATCTCGAACATAAAGAATCCTTTGCTGATCAGCCACCGTTCGAGCGGATGAAAGTCAAGCTCAAGCGCGAGATTGTCCCTCTAGGAGTTCCCGGCGTTAGCCCTAACCACAGAGTTGGCACTTATGTCACACCCCAGGAATGGAACGAGATTATTTCTGATCCCGAAGTCGTCGTAATTGATACACGCAATGACTATGAGGTGGAGATCGGTACGTTTCAACGGGCACTCAACCCACAAACCAAGGCTTTTCGGGAGTTTCCTGAGTATGTGCAGCAACAACTTGACCCCACCCAGCACAAAAAAGTAGCGATGTTTTGTACCGGGGGCATCCGGTGTGAAAAGGCTTCTGCTTATATGCTAGAGCAGGGTTTTGAGCAGGTTTACCACCTCAAAGGCGGCATTCTTAAATACCTCGAGGAAGTCCCTGAAGCAGAGAGCTTGTGGCAAGGGGAGTGCTTTGTTTTTGACCAACGAGTTGCTGTGCGTCACGAACTAGAAATTGGCTCTTATGATGCTTGCATGGCTTGTGGGCGACCCATTTCGGAGAGTGATAAAGCTTTAGAACAATATCAAGCAGGTATTTCTTGCCCTCACTGTTTTGATAGTCTCACCCCTGAGAAGCAAGCTCGTCAAATTGCACGGTGGCAACAATTTCAGCGAGCTAAGCAGCAAAAGTCTGGCGTGCGATCGCCTCAGTCACTCAGCCCAGAACCCTAAAAAATTACGGAATTGCCAGTCTCAGCTTTGTGGGTTTTAGAAAATAGCGATCGCCTCTAAATCTGAGTTAGACCAGATCCTAGAGCTTTGACTTTAAGGAAAGTCACAGAATCTAGGAGGTACGCTCGACAACCCTTGGCAATCAAGGTATATGTTGATCACCCGTGACGCTGAGTTTACGCGGAAACACCCACCTCATTCAATGAGACCGTTGACCTTTCCCATCGCCAAGCGCTTTCCTAAAGCTCCGCTGCAAACGGTTCTTGTTGTCCCCTTTGTGCTGCAAGTTGTGGCAGTGGTGGGGCTAACAGGTTGGTTATCTTTGCGCAATGGTCAAAATGCTGTCAATAACGTAGCCAGTCAGCTTCGCAGCGAAACCACAGCCCGCATTGACCAGCATCTTGACACCTATCTTGCAACGCCTCATTTGGTGAACCATATCAATGCCGACGCGATCGGTCTGGGGATGCTCGATCTAGAAGATACGCGTGCCCTAGAGCGCTACTTTTGGCATCAGATGGATTTGTTCAGGAATGTAAGCTATATTTCTTTGGGTACGGAAAAAGGAGAGTATGTTGGTGTAGAGCGCTTAGATGATGGCTCGTTACGAATTGAAGTATCCGATCGCTCGACGAATCGCACCTTTCAGACCTACGCCACAAACGCTAAAGGCGATCGCACCCAACTCATCCAAAGCAAGCCCAACTACGATCCGCGCCAGCGAGATTGGTACAAAATCGGGGCTAAAGCTAAAGAACCTGTTTGGACAGAAATTTACACTTATTTCTCTAGTCAAAAGCTCACGATTACAGCTGATCTGGCGCTATATGACGATCAAGGCCGCTTGCTAGGTGTGACTGCGGCTGATTTGGTGCTGTCGCAAATTGGTGATTTCTTGCGTAGCTTGCGAATTGGTAAAACTGGGCAGACCTTTATCATGGAGCGCTCCGGCCTGTTAGTTGCGACCTCCCTGCCAGAAAAGCCCTTTACGCTCAGTCCAGATGGCAAAACTCAGCAGCGCTTAGCCGCCACAGATAGTCGTAATGAACTCATCCGAGGTACGGCTACTTATCTCAAACAGCAATTTGGCGACTTCCGCAATATTCGCGACAATCAACAACTTGATTTTCAACTCGACGGCAAGCGACAGTTTTTGCAGGTGTTGTCGTGGCAAGATGCTCATGGTCTAGATTGGCTGGTGGTTGTGGTTGTGCCCGAAGCTGACTTTATGGGCCAAATTGAGGCTAATACCCGCTCCACAGCGCTATTGTGTGTTGGGGCTTTGGTAGTTGCGATCGCCCTCGGCATTCTCACCTCTCGATGGATTGTGCAGCCCATTTTGCGGTTGAGCCACGCAGCTCAAGCCCTCTCCGCAGGCCAATGGAATTACCCGATTTCGAGCGATCGCAAAGATGAGCTAGGCATTTTGGCAAGAGCATTTCAGGAGATGGCTCAGCAACTACGCGAGTCTTTTGCCCGTTTAGAAAATCGCAACGAAGAACTAGAACAACGAGTAACCGAGCGTACCGCTGATATCAGCGCTGTGAACGAACAACTGCTCGTCGAAATTGCCGAGCGCAAACGAGCTGAAGATGCGCTGCGAGTTTTTCTGCATGCGGTTTCTCACGATCTCCGCAATCCCGTTACAGGGATGCTCATGGTGTTGGGTAACTTGCTCAAGACAGAAGTTCCTGCCAGCCAGAATGGTTCTAGTTCTAACACCCAGCTCACAATGATTCCAGTGGCTCGCACCGTGCTGGAGCGCATGATGCAAAGTAGCGATCGCCAGCTTTACCTGATCAACTCGCTTTTAGAAGTCCATGCTAGCGAGGTTGGGGGTATTGTGCTCCATCCCGAAACGATCAACCTAGAGCCGTTAATTGCCGATGTAATTGCCGACTTTGAACCGCAACTCACCAAAAATCAAACGACCCTGACTAACCTGGTTCCCAAAAATCTGCCGCCTATCCAGGCAGATCCGCACCAATTAAGACGAGTCTTTGAAAATTTATTAGCTAACGCCATTAAACACAATCCACCAGGGATGCATCTCAGCTTAAATGTGGCGCAGCAAGACCAAGCGTTGTATTGTACGGTGCAAGATGATGGCGCTGGCATGAGTGCAGAAGTAACCACTCACCTCTTCGATCTTTATTTTCGGGGGGCTCCAAAACAGCGCTCTACGGGGTTGGGGTTAGGACTATACCTCTGCCGCCAAATTGTCACAGCCCACGGCGGAGAAATTGGTGTTGATAGCACCCCCAATCAAGGCTCGACATTTTGGTTTACCCTTCCCCTAACTGTTCCGGCGGTAGTCAACACTTCAGTCACGGGAGTGTAGAAGCATTTGATATCTCACAAATCGGCTGCAAGGCGCTTCAGCATAAGCCTGACAAAGCAAAGACTCACTTGGATCTTGACATGGGATAAGGTGCGCTCAAAGTTTTTCACCAGGCTTTTGCCCCGCTCCATCCACGCGTTCGACCGTTCATTTACCTACCGAGCTTTGACAGGTAAAAATTCTGTCTTGCCTTGCTCAGCTTTTTCCTGTTGAGAGGGGTTTGGAGGACGCGATTGGAGCGTCCCCCTCACGATTTGAGGATAGATCTCTCAGGGGGTAACAAGAGGCTAGGGGAATCAAGCTAGGTCAGCGTAAAAACAAGGCCATAGTTCCCC
>CBIHQL010000489.1:0-3875 GCA_966211855.1 uncultured bacterium | reverse complement strand
GTAAGACAGAATTTCTTGAGTAAGTGAATTGATCTTGTCGCGGTAATTTTTTATTTTCGGAAGTCCTCTTTCATACACCAGGAATTCTTGCAATGAATCTTTAAATTTATTAAAATCTATAAGATATTCAGTATCTTCTCCAGTTAAGTAAGCATTTAAGGCTTCTTTGGCTGAAACAAAATGTATACGATTATTACCCTGTATAATTGGGGAGCTTCCTTGAAGAAGGTTGAAGATGCGTTGTTGTATCTGCTGGCGGCCTTTTTCAGTGGTTATGCTGTCCCAAAAATTAACCAAAACGAATGCCTTATCAGTAGATAAATCTTCGTTGTCAGGATTTAAGTAATATTTAAGGCTTGATAATAGTTCTCGCTCTCCTTGATTCAGAGGTTGAAAAGCACTTGTCAGGAAAATTACAGCATCTATATCTTTAAGTAATTTGTTAGTAATTTGTGTGCGTTCGGGATGCTCGTTTAATCCAGGAGAGTCTAGAATTTCTATACCATTACGGCATAGGGTTAAATTAGGATCTTCAAGAATGATTTCTTCAATCGATGAACTGAGTAGTTCATCATCGAGATTGCCAAGAGCTGCTGACTCTGAAATGGAAGCTTTCTCTTTGTATTCTTCAAAAGAAATCTCTTCTATATCTCCATTTTTATGCCGACAAGTAACTCTCCTTTGCTCTCCATATCTTAAAACTGTTACTTGACCGCTGCATGGAATTTCTCTGACAGGCTGAATCTCTTCTCCCAATAAAGCATTTAATAATGTTGACTTTCCTTTACTAAACTCCCCGAGAACTGACACGCGAAACTTTTCACGGCTCAAATCATTAAATCTCTCTTCAATTTCCTTTCGTAGGTTTATAGGAAGAAGGCCATTTTGTTCACCTTCTTGCGCCATTTGAAGAATCTGGCTAAAAAGCCCTTGCAACTCAAATTTTAAGAGTTGAAACTGATTTAAGCTCTCATAATTTATGATTTCATGTATTGACTGAATTTTATTGCAACCTTTTGGAAGAAGAGATAAAACATCGCTGGCTGCTTTAATGAAGACATTATCTAATTCATGAAAATGAATAGGATCTAATAAGAATTGAATTTTCTTGAGCAAATCAATTTCAGTAATCTCTTCGCCTGTGAGCCCTGCTTCTAGAATCGGTAGATATTGAGCATTTATATTTAAGCAATTAGAAATTGATCTCAAATACTTTTGCTCATTTGAATCCATGCTTCCATCAGATGCTGACATTTCATAAGCAAGCCCGATCAGTAAAAGACATTCGGATTCTGAAAGTGGGTTGGCTAGTATAGAAATATTTTTAGAGTTTGCATATATGCGGTGTTGGCGAATTCCTTTGCTCATCAACTGGACTAGTTGACGCATATCGCTACCTGGTGGAATAAAACGGCTAACAGTTTTCTGCCATTGCTGCTTTTCCTCCTCAGTAATTTGCCCATCTCGCAGCATTACACCTTGTAAAACTGTGATCAACGCAGCGAGGAAAACTATAGATGGTGACAAATCCTCTTGGCGCAGCGCTTGTCCTGTAACACGTGATAGTAGCTCAATAGCTTCGGGGCTAATACGGGTGAGATCCATGGGTTGCAGCTAGTAATGTTACTCGTTTTTCAATATGCCCAATTTTCTCTGAAAGGACTCTAGATCAGGAAAAATACGGATATCTTTCCTCAATCCCAGAATTTAGGCTGGAAAAAATTTCCTGTAACTGGGTAAAAAGCATGTTGTTCCAATTTCCTGCTGCAATTCAGGCTGGTTTGGATGCTAGGCAATACCTACAAGTGGTCACATCCTCAGGGATACCACTCAGTATTGCTAGAGATGCAAAGACTGGGCAGTTTGTCGGTCACGCCATCGGAATGCTGAGTAATAGTGGTATCCCCATGAACCCCATCGCAGTGCCCCTTCAACTTAGCCAAATTGCGGCGAGTGGAGCACAAATGTATCAGATGCACCAAGGCTTTACGGCGGTTCAGGCTGGGCTACAGACTCTACAAGCAAGTGTTGGGGTGCTTCAGGCCACTACAGCAGTAATTGGAGTCGGTGTTGCAGCGAGTGTTGCTCTATCAGCCGTAAGTCTTTGGCAAACACTGAAGCTCAGAGAAGACGTTAAGCAGCTCAAGCTTGAAGTAAAAGATGGATTTATTGATTTAAAGAGAGTTCTTCAAGCGCAAGGTTCAGAACTCATTGAGCATATTAATCAAGTGGCTCAAGATATTAAATTTGAACAACACCGCATTATTTTGATTCAAGCTTACGGAAAATTTATTGAAGCGACGAGGCTGATTAAAACAGCGATGTCTTGTAGCGATATCAATATTAGAAATGCTGATTTAGCAAATGCTCGTCAAATGTTAGGAGAAGCGCTTGCCGACTACAGCAACCCCCACCTTTTATCTGAAACCAGCGCAGCGGGCCAATTGCGGAGGCTAGAGTGTGCTTGGGCGATCGAGCAAACTGTTGCTTTAACCTATCAATTACAAAACGAATCCATTGCTGCTAGCGATCGCCTCTCCCATTTAAATAATAGGATTCGTCAAGACTGCCTGAACGTAATTGATAATTGCGAAACTAGCGAAGAAGTTGATTTCCTGTTTCCTGAAATTTTGCGAGTTCATGATCATGACTTAGCCATGCTGCAGTCTTGGCAAGCTCATATTGATTGGTCAAATTCGCTGCCTCCAGAAGAATTAAAAACTTTGTACGGCAGTGATCCAATAGTTTTAGAAGATTTACAAGAAGGCGAGTCAAATAATAGTAGCGACCTAGCTTTGCAAATTCCTGAACAAACCTTTTATGAAAACGTGAAGCAAAAGTCTCACCTTCTATCTCTTTGTGATCAGTTGCAATTATTGATGAGACCGAGTTTGCGTCAAGATTATGCAGCTTATATCAGTGAGCAAGCTAGCGTAACGGGTTATAAGACGCTAAACAGCTCTAGACTTGACCAGGCATCTGACCTGACCATTGCCAACTTATATTGGTATTTCAAAGTTAGAGAAGAAGATGAGGAAGAAACAGACTCCTCTAATGCAGAAGCCGTAGCAGTATAGCTTCTGACAGAAATTTTTAGATATTTAAAGGCGATCGCCCCTGATTTCTTACTCTTGGAGCGATCGCTTTCTGTCTATTCAAAGCAATAGTGTTTCTTCACTGCTTGCAAAATCTTCCAAGTGCAAGACATCCCAGCGGGAAACGTTACTAGATCGCCTTTGCCCATTTGTACGGGTTGGCCTCCAGCGGGCGTGACAATCACATCGCCTTCTAGGAAATAGCAAGTTTCTTGCATGTCATAGGTCCACGGAAACTCTGAGACTTCCTTTTGCCAAATAGGCCAGCTTGTGACTTGTAGTTCATTTAGGCGATCGCGGCTAGGCTGGCGTTCGATGGAGATTTCGAGTTGAACAGTCATCTAACTAGGCTCCTCTAATCGGGCGGATTCACGGCTGAAAACAATGCTGAATAGTCATCGTCAGCCAAATTCATCGTTTTGGCAATTTCTAGAATCTGCCGCACCCCATCTAAACTGCTAACGTTCAACCCGATCGCCTCGGCTTCTTGCGAAAACAAGTTCATATCCTTCAGCAAGTGCTTCGTTGGGAAGTTCGGGTTGGCGTAGTTGCGTTCCACCATTCGTTGCAGCTTCTTGTCAAAGGTCGGCGCATACAAGGCACTGCCGCGCAGAATGTTCATGAACGCTTCCACATCCACGCCCTGCCGCAGCAGAAACCCAAGGCTCAGGGCAAAGGCGGTTGTCAGTGACCCGATCAATTGATTCAACCCCAGTTTCAATGCTGCTGCGGTACCGACTGGGCCAATCAATTGCGGCTCTGGGCTAAATTGGCTGAGCA
>CBIHQL010000488.1:0-3885 GCA_966211855.1 uncultured bacterium | reverse complement strand
CAGCTTTGTGCGCAACCCTCAAGATGTCTTGGAGATCAAAGAACTGATCGCCAATGCAGGTAAGCAAGTGCCTGTGATCGCCAAGATCGAAAAGCACGAAGCGATCGAGCAGATGGAAGCGATCCTCTGCCTTTGCGATGGTGTGATGGTGGCTCGGGGTGACTTGGGTGTTGAACTGCCTGCCGAAGATGTGCCGATTTTGCAGAAGCGCTTGATTGCCACAGCGAACCAGTTGGGGATTCCCGTGATCACGGCAACGCAGATGCTCGACAGCATGGTCAGCAACCCCCGCCCCACTCGTGCCGAGATTTCTGACGTAGCCAACGCGATTTTGGATGGCACCGATGCTGTGATGCTGTCCAACGAAACAGCAGTGGGCAAATTCCCTGTAGAAGCTGTGGGTATGATGGCGACGATCGCAACCCGCATTGAGAATGAGAAAATTAGCCGCAACGTCAAAGACAGTGGGCGATCGATCCCTAATGCGATTAGCCAAGCGGTAGGTCAAATTGCCGAGCAGTTAAACGCCGCCGCAATCATGACCTTGACTAAAACGGGTGCAACTGCTCGGAATGTCTCGAAGTTCCGCCCCCACACTCCAATTTTGGCTGTAACTCCGCATGTGGATGTCGCACGTCAACTGCAACTCGTTTGGGGTGTTAGACCTTTGCTGGTGTTAGATTTGCCGTCTACAGGGCAAACCTTCCAAGCGGCGATCAATGTGGCTCAAGAAAAAACTCTGCTCTCAGAGGGTGATTTGGTGGTGATGACCGCAGGTACCCTCCAAGGTGTCTCTGGCTCGACTGACTTGATCAAAGTTGAAGTTGTGACAGCGGTTTTGGGCAAAGGGATTGGCATTGGTCAAGGTTCTGTGAGCGGTCGGGCAAGAGTGGCCCATAGCAGCTTAGATGTGAGCAATTTCAACCCTGGCGAAATTTTGGTGACTGCCAATACCAGCGCTGACTACGTTGAGATGATTCGCAAAGCTGCTGGAGTAATCACCGAAGACGATAGCTTGACCAGTCACGCGGCTGTGATCGGTTTACGCTTAGGTGTACCCGTGATTGTAGGGGTGAAGAATGCCACTGCAATGATTCGAGATGGCGCACTTTTGACCCTAGATATGCATCGTGGTTTGGTTTACTCCGGCACGATTGGTGCGGTTCAAACTGATGCGGCCTTAGCTGTGTAACACCCGCTGCTGACTAAATTCGGGAACTTGACAAGCGATCGCTGCTAGATCTGAATTGGGATCTCAATAGCGATCGCTTAGCTTTTTCAGAGTGATAGGTGGGTTGGAATCCAAAAATATTTCTTAGGATGCCGACATCTCTTGTGAGAAGTGGCAAGCTAATTGCAGCTTCAAATGCCAATTACATTTGGATGAATTTAATTCATTGATTTCGTGAGGAATGAGCATGGCTCTGGAATATCCTGAAGACTTAAAGTATCTTGATAGCCACGAATACGTGCGGCTCGACGGTGATATTGCCACAATTGGAATTAGCGCCTTTGCGGTCGATCAACTCGGTGACATCGTGTTTCTCGAATTGCCCGAAGTTGGCGACAAACTCGAAAAAGGTGAAGGATTTGGCACCATTGAGTCGGTGAAAGCCGTTGAAGATCTGAACGCTCCTATTACCGGAACTGTGATTGAGTGCAACACCGCAATGGTGGATGCCCCTGAGCAAATCGCCGAAGACCCTTATGGTGAAGGTTGGTTGCTGAAAGTCCGCATTGATGATGCCGATGAACTCGAAGAAGCATTGTCGGCAACCGAGTATCGGCAACAAGTGGAAGGGGAATAATTAGTTTGGCTTAGCGCTAGTTTTGCCGTCTGACTGAGAGGAGTGATGCGCTTCTCTCAGATCGGCGATCGCAAATTGCAGCTTAAAACTAGGCTCGCCTGCATTTCTTTGCAAATTGTTGCAAAATGAGCAAGAATATCTCCTTTGTGTGTTCCGTTTTCCTTGTCCAGGCTGCTCATGCCTGAGCCTACCCCTCACCCGCAAGGTACATCTGGATTGACTAAGTTTCAATTAACCCCTTCGCAACCAACTGCCGTGGAAACCCCTGTGCCCGCTAAACCTAGTTCTGAGTTGAATCATTCTGTTACGTCACGGACCAGCCGCTTTTTGGCTGGGGATGACTTTGTGCAGCGTCATCTTGGCCCACGTCCCCACGAAATCGAGCAGATGTTGGCAGAGTTGGGCTTCTCTAGTTTAGAAGCATTGGTAGACCGGGCAGTTCCTCAAGGCATTCGGTTGCAGCGGCCTCTGAACTTAGGAGCCAGCCGCACTGAGTATGAATTGCTGCAAGATCTCAAGGCGATCGCATCCGAAAACCAGGTGTTCCGCTCGTTTATTGGCATGGGTTACTACGGTTGTATTACGCCACCTGTGATTCAGCGCAATATTCTCGAAAATCCGGGTTGGTACACTCAATACACCCCTTATCAACCCGAAATTGCCCAAGGTCGTTTGGAAGCCCTCCTCAATTTCCAAACGATGGTGATTGACTTGACAGGCATGGAAATTGCCAATGCTTCGTTGCTCGATGAAGGCACAGCAGCCGCAGAAGCCATGAGCATGAGCTACGGGACGGTCAAAGGCGATCGCCCGGTTTTCTGGGTGTCTGAGGCGTGCCATCCCCAAATGATTGATGTGGTGCAGACAAGAGCGCGATCGCTAGGGATTGCAGTCGTAGTCGGAGATCACCGCACAGCCACTTTTGATGAAACAGTGTTCGGGGTGCTGCTGCAATACCCTGCGACCGATGGTGCGGTCTATGACTACACTGCTGTGATTGAGCAAGCCCACGCTGCCGGGGCTTTGGTTACTGTGGCTGCTGATTTGCTGAGCCTGACGTTATTGAAGCCGCCGGGTGAATTTGGTGCTGATATCGTCGTCGGCAGTACGCAACGCTTTGGCGTACCTCTCGGCTATGGTGGGCCTCACGCTGCTTATTTCGCTACCAAAGACAGCTACAAGCGGCAGATTCCAGGGCGCTTGGTTGGGGTTTCTAAAGATGTGCACGGTCAAACGGCACTGCGCTTAGCCCTACAAACTCGCGAACAACATATTCGTCGCGACAAAGCGACCAGCAACATCTGTACGGCTCAGGTGTTGTTGGCTGTGATCGCCAGTATGTATGCGGTCTATCATGGGCCAACCAGATTGCGTCAGATTGCCCAGCGAGTTCATCAAATGACCGCGATTTTAGCGATCGGATTGCGGCGCTTAGGCTATCAACTCGGTGCAGAGCCTTGCTTTGATACGCTGCGAGTCTCGGTTGGAGATGGCAAAGCGGCTGAGATTTGGGAACGAGCGATCGCGCACCAAATCAATCTACGTTTATTAGATGCTCACACGATCGGGGTTTCGCTCGATGAAACCGTATCTGCCGATGATCTGTTGGCATTATTCAAAATCTTCGCAGGCGATCGCACCCCGCCCTTTACGCCAGAAGAGTTGGCAGCCGAAGTTGATATCGCGATCGCGCCTGAGTTTGCTCGTACCAGCCCTTACTTAACCCACCCTGTTTTCAACCAATATCACTCAGAAACCGAGCTGCTGCGTTACATGTATCGTTTGCAGTCGAAGGATTTGTCGCTCGCTACTGCGATGATCCCCTTAGGTTCTTGCACGATGAAGTTGAACGCCACTTCTGAAATGCTGCCTGTGACGTGGCCTGAGTTTGGACAAATTCACCCCTTTGCGCCACTAGAGCAAACCCAAGGCTACCAAACGCTATTCGAGCAACTAGAGCAGTGGTTAGCTGAGATCACCGGGTTTGCCGGGATTTCGCTCCAACCGAACGCGGGGTCGCAAGGGGAATATGCTGGCCTGCTGGTAATTCGCCAATATCACGAGCAGCGTGGTGACA
>CBIHQL010000487.1:0-3887 GCA_966211855.1 uncultured bacterium | reverse complement strand
CTCACAGTATAAATTGAGTCTACCTGATCCACAACGCTACAACTTATCTCTCGTCTCATAACTTGCAGTGAGCCGCTGCATCGGAGAGGTTGATCATGAAAACCAATAAACTGACTGCACCCACGTTTCTTCTTTCAAAGTTTTGGCAATCGCTCTTAGAAGTTGTTAGCCGTTGCGCTGAGCTGAAAGTTTGGGAAAAAACCGATCGCCAAGGGAACCACTACTGGCAAGGTTATGACCCCCAACATGACCAATCTGTCAGCTTTGGCACAGAAGACGAAATTCGGATCTGGATTGAGCAGCAATACTATCGTTAAAACATACTAGAATTGCTGAGTTGATGGCTGAGAGTGAGAAAGACACATGGGGCTGACCATTACTCAGGTAGATGCTTTTACCGACCAACCGTTTAGCGGCAACCCAGCGGCGGTTTGTGTGTTGCCAGCACCTCGCAGCGATCGCTGGATGCAACAAGTCGCCCAAGAAATGAACTTGTCAGAAACCGCTTTTCTATTACCGCAAGATGATGGCTTTAGTCTCCGCTGGTTTACCCCAACCGTGGAAGTCGATCTGTGTGGTCATGCGACGTTAGCGAGTGCTCATGTATTGTGGTCAGCAGGGTATCTCAAGCCCAACGAGGAAGCGAGATTTCATACTCGTAGCGGTCTACTCACAGCTCAACAACAGGATGGCTGGATTGAACTCAATTTTCCTGCCCAACCCCCCGTAGAAACGCCTGCCCCTGCCGAACTTGCTGCTGCTCTCGGTGTTAGCACCCTGCAATATGTGGGCAATAATCAAGTTGATTATTTGGTGGAGTTAGACTCGGAGGCTGCGGTGCGTGAGCTACAACCCGACTTCAAACAGTTGCGATCGCTTGCGTGTCGAGGCATCATCGTTACCAGTCGCGCCACCACCGAGGGCTACGATTTTGTCTCGCGCTTCTTTGCGCCTCAAGCTGGGATTGACGAAGACCCCGTGACAGGTTCAGCTCATTGCTGCCTCGGCCCCTTTTGGCAAGCTCGTCTACAGAAATCAGAGTTTTTGGCTTATCAAGCTTCGGCTCGTGGCGGTGTGATTCGGGTGCGTTGTCAAGGCGATCGCGTCTGTCTCGGTGGCAAAGCGATTACTGTGCTTCAAGGTGAGCTATTAGCCTAGAGCATCTGCTGATGAGCTAAAGGGTGAGGAAGGGGGCAGAAATCGATGGGGCTGCAACTAGAAAAGATTGTGCCGTGGGGGCGATCGCTGGCTGAATATATCGCGATGTTTGATCTGAGGACTGAAGATCTCACGGGTGCGATTTTAGATTGTGGAGGTGGGCCTGCGAGTTTTAATGCAGAACTGACTCAGCAAGGACATACAGTTATATCCTGCGATCCGATCTATCAGTTTACTGCTGACCAAATCGCCCAGCGTATTCAAAAAACCTATCCCACAATTGTTGAAGGTGTACGGGGCAATCAAGCCAGTTATATCTGGCAAAGCATTACATCACCAGAGCATTTGGGTGAGGTACGGATGTCAGCCATGCAGCAGTTTCTAACAGATTTCCCGACAGGTCTGGTGCAAGGCCGCTATCAAATTGCAGAGCTACCCCAATTACCGTTTCGCGATCGCCAGTTTGATTTGGCTTTATGTTCACATCTATTATTTACCTACTCTCAACAACTCTCTGTCACGTTTCACATAGAAGCGATCGCCGAACTTTGTCGGGTTGCTCAAGAGGTGCGGATCTTCCCTTTATTGAGTGTCTCTGGTGAACTCTCACCCCATCTTTCTACTGTGCTAGAGCAACTACAAGCTGCAGGATATCAAACCGAAATCTGCCAAGTGCCCTATGAGTTTCAAAAAGGAGGCCGTCAAATGCTGCGGATCTCTCGTTAATTTAATTGCGGTGATTATTGCTATAGCGGATTCTTGCCCCAGCCCACTGCAATTTCTCGCGTAGAGTTTGGTAGTAAGAATAGTTTTCGCGCAAAATGATGAATTTGGCTTGATAGTCAGCGGTGCGCACATCGACGCGTTGACCGGGCCAAATCGAGGTTGCTAACACTCCATCTGTCCACAACTTAGTGCTGAGGTCGTTGTCGGCTAAAGGCCAAATACTGACGACTGAGCCGGGGGGCAACACAATCGAACGGCTAGAAAGACTGAGAGGACAAATCGGTGTCACGATCAACGCTTCCATGCCGGGGTGAACGATGGGGCCGTTCGCTGCCACTGTGTAGGAGGTTGAACCAGTGGGGGTGGCGACAATCAAGCCATCTCCCTGATATTGATCGACCACTTCTCCGTCAATTTCCATCTCTAAAATCGAGGTGATCATCCGGTCAGCAGAGGCAGGTTTGACACACATCTCGTTGAGTGCCAAATAGCGATCGCTCACAGGTTCTAGATTGGTACGGTGCCCTTCAAACACCGTAGCCTGCACCATCATTCGTGTCTGCACTGCAAAGCGATCTTCGAGCAACCGATCCCATACTTGCTCCGAGTCGTTGAGTTCTTCTGACGATTCGGTGAGGAACCCCAGGTGCCCCCCGACATTGACTGCCAAAATTGGGATGTGGTCGGCGGCTAAGTGTCTGGCTGCGGCTAAAGCAGTGCCATCTCCCCCTAGCACGAGGGCTAAGTCAATCGGTTGGGTGGCAGACGCAAGAAACACCGGAAAGGGGTTATCTTTCGGCCCGCTTGGCCCCATCAAGACTTTGCAACCTCTAGCTTCGAGCTGACGAGCGCATTTTTCGGCCCACCTCTGACTAAAGGGATCTCCGGCTTTATGGGAAATAATGACGTGCTTGAGTTGCACCTTGACACCACTAGACTAACGATTTCACCCGGTCGGCTTGCCGTTGGGAAGGTCAACGACTACTGACGCTTGATCAACAGGATAGTCTTTAACATCAATTAGTTCTAGGGCATATCATCAATTTGCTCGGCTTGCACTGATTGTCCAGACCGATTAGCCTCTCTACCTAAATAACAGCGGCCTGCCAGATGCCCTAAAGTCTCCCACCTTGACCTTGGAGCGTTGTCAGGGCATTGCGAACGCGCTCAACAGGTTGTCGGTTAAACCGAGCATCGGAAGCCTGCATAATATTCAGCACCTTTGTGAGTTCGGCGATCGCTTGTTGACGTTGCGCTGTTGAGAGATTGCCATCTTGCCAAGCCGCCGCTGTATCGCGGGCAATCTCGCCTAAAATGGTTGCCGCATAGCCCGGTGAATGTTTCTGATTGCTAACCAGTAAAGAGCGTAATTTCGGTACAAGATTGAGTGAGGCAGGCCCTAACTTCCCAAGGCGAATAATGGCACCGTTACGAATGTCGTCATTGGCAGAATCTAATCGGGGAGCGTAATAGGGGACTAAATAAGGTGCAGCTTGAGAGCCGTAGCCTTCGATCTGCAAGAGGGCTTCTTGCTGAATGGCACCCTCAGGAGACTGAATTAACTTACCAACGATAGGTAAGCCCTGCGTTTGACCTAGCTTCAGTAATGCCCAACTGGTTGCAAGTTGCATCCAGGGGTTATTGTCTTTGAGGGCAGTGGTCAAGGCTGGAATGGTACTACGATCGCCCAGTTTGCCCAATGCGATCGCCGCACTGACACGCACGAGTTGATCAGGGTTATTGGGTGCAGGCGGATAGGGTGAGAATCCTGAATAAAATCTTGGTACAGAAGGCAGCAGCCAGCCCAATTGGTTAGACGGTGGTGGGACATACCGATCTGGGTCGTCTAAGAGAGCCACTAAGCCTGGAATGGCTGACTGTGCTGCTCCGCCTAGATTGCCGAGCAGATTAGTTGCTTCTAGGCGCACAATCGGTTCTGGTGCTTCTAAAGCTTGGACTAAGCTGGGTAAAGCTCGGGTGCCTAAAAGTGTCAACCCATCCTT
>CBIHQL010000486.1:0-3898 GCA_966211855.1 uncultured bacterium | reverse complement strand
CTTCAGTGCAGCCACATCCACCACACCCGCAAGCAGCACGAGGACTTGAACGGGCCCGACCACACCTGCGATCGCTTCTGGGGCAGAGTCTAACTTCTCGACAATGCTGAGAGATTCCACCTTGGCGAGATTTTGGATGTAGGCTTGACCCCGGTCGAGGATCTGGCGTTCGCGATCGCTCTCACTTTGCAAAATGGTTTGTACCTTCGCCCCTGGCTTCACATCGGCTTCTGCCCGGAGGTTACGGATGGTGCGAATGGTGCCAATCAAGAGGTCAAACTGTTGCTCTAGTTCAGTATCAATCTGGTTGGTATCCACTTCTGGATAGGCTTGCACAGCCAAATACTGGTCTTCGCCTGCTTGAGTCAGCGTGTGCCAGATCTCCTCGGTGATGTGCGGCATAAAGGGATGGAAAAGTTTGAGAATCCCTTCCAGCACATAAGCTAAGGTTTGCTGAGCAGCTTTGCGGGAGGTCGCGTTTTCTCCTTGCAGGCGTGGTTTGACAAGTTCGATATACCAGTCGCAGAAGTCGCCCCAGGTAAACTCATACAGACCTTTCGCAGCTTCACCTAAACCAAAGTTATCGATGTCGTTGCGGGTTTGCTGCACGACTTGATAGAAGCGCGAGAGAATCCAGCGATCGCTCAACTCCAAATTCTCGCTAGGCACTCCTAACTGTTGCGGCGTTTGACCTTCCAGATTCATCATTACGAACCGAGAGGCATTCCACAGTTTATTGGTGAAGTTGCGCGACGCTTCCACCGAGGCGGATTCGTCGGTTTTGCGGTTGTACTCCAGGCGGATATCTTGACCTGCACCCACGACTTCCCGCACCAAGGTATAGCGCAGGGCATCAGTGCCGTACTTGTTGATCAGCAATAGCGGGTCGATGCCATTGTTGGCTGACTTCGACATCTTCTTGTTGTTCTCGTCGCGCACCAAACCGTGGATGTAGACCGTCTCAAACGGCATTTGTCCGGTGAAGTGCCCTGCCATCATCGTCATCCGGGCCACCCAGAAGAAGATGATGTCAAACCCAGTCACCAACGTGGTGGTGGGATAGTAGCGTTGCAAATCGGCGGTTTGTTCGGGCCAACCCAAGGTAGAGAAAGGCCACAACCCAGACGAGAACCAGGTATCTAGCACATCTGGGTCTTGCACCAGTTGTACATCTGCACCAAATTTCGCGATCGCCTTTTCTTTGGCTTCCGCTTCGCCATGAGCCACCACAAACGGTGTATTGTCTGTAATCTCGCCATTAGTTTCGCTGACCGCATACCAAGCAGGGATTTGATGCCCCCACCAAAGTTGTCGGGAGATACACCAGTCGCGCAAGCTCACTAACCAATCACGGTACACTTTCGTCCAGCGATCGGGCACGAAGACAGGCTCTTGTTTTTGGTCGAGAAACTCCAGCGCCCGCTCGGACATCGGCTTGATTTTGACGAACCACTGAGTTGAGAGCAACGGTTCGACTGGGACTTTGCCACGATCGCTGTAGGGCACAGAGTGCTTGTAGTCCTCGACTTTCACCAGCACACCGTCTGCTTCCAGACGTGCCACCACATTTTTGCGAGCCACAAAGCGATCCTGTCCCTGGAATGACCCTGCATTCTCATTCATTGAGCCATCTTTGTTCATGATGTTGATGAACGGCAAGTTGTGGCGCTTGCCCATCTCAAAGTCGTTGGGGTCGTGGGCAGGAGTCACCTTAACGCAACCCGTGCCAAAAGTGGCATCGACATACTCATCGCCAATGATTGGAATTTCCCGATTCATGATCGGCAGGGTGAGGGTCTTGCCAATCAAATGCTTGTAGCGATCGTCGTTGGGGTTCACTGCCACGGCTGTATCGCCCAGCATCGTTTCGGGACGAGTCGTCGCGACTTCCACATAACCAGAACCATCAGAGAGCGGATAGCGGAAGTGCCAGAGATGACCGTTTACTTCTTGGGGTTCTACTTCCAAGTCAGACACCGCTGACTGGGTAGCAGGACACCAGTTAACGAGATATTGACCGCGATAAATCAGCCCTTCTTCGTAAAGCTGCACAAACGCAGTCAGCACCGCACGAGATAGTCCTTCATCCATCGTGAAGCGTTCGCGCGTCCAATCGACCGAGACACCCAAGCGCCGCAACTGGTTAACGATCGTGCCGCCAGATTCCGCTTTCCACTGCCAAGCTCGCTCTAGAAACTGCTCACGGCCCAGGTCGTAGCGAGTTTTGCCTTCCGCCTTGATTTGCTTTTCTAGAATCGTCTGCACGGCAATGCTGGCGTGGTCAGTTCCAGGTAACCAGAGCGTGTTGCGGCCCAGCATCCGGTGGTAGCGCACCAAAGTGTCGATCAGCGCACTTTCAAAAGCATGCCCCATGTGCAAACTACCCGTGACGTTGGGCGGCGGAATCACCACGCAGTAAGGCTCTCCACCATGATTGGGGTCAGCCTTAAAGACTTGGTTTTGCTCCCAAGCTGTTTGCCACTTAGATTCGGTGGTGGAGGGGTCGTACTGGCTGGCGAGGGTGGGGATAGTTGCAGTCATGAAGGCAGACTAAAAGAGATGTGACAATTGCTTTAAGCTTAAAGCATTAAGCTACTTTATAAATTTTGCCATACTGGTGCAGCTAGTTACCAAAGGAAACTTGTAGTGACACCACAAAAGAACAAAAAAGATAAGGGAATATACGAGGCATTTGCAAATTTTTTTGAGCAACCTTCTCGTGATAGTCTACGGAATTTACTACAGCAGAATATAGGCGAGTTAAAACAGCTTGACTTTAAACAAGAATGGCCCTCTCATTCGCGTTTGGCTCGCTCTATTTTGGGCTTTGCTAATTCTGGCGGTGGATGCCTTGTAATCGGTGTAGCTGAACAAGAGGATAAATCTCTCAAATCGATCGGGCTAACCAAGTTAACTGATAAGTCAGATGTGCAAAAAGGATTGCAAAAGTTTCTTGCATCTCAACTTCAATATGATGTTGTCGACTTTTCTTTTGATGCAAGCGAGTATCAAACGCTTATTGGTAAAAAATTTCAAGTAGTTATTGCTGAGGACACCCCTCAATACATCCCCTTCGTTGCGGAGGCAGATGGAGAGAGTATTCGGAAATCGGCTATTTATACTCGACGAGGTACTAATACTGAAGAAGTGGCTTACCTGGAACTACAGGATATTTTGAACCGTCGTCTAGAAACAGGATATTCCTCTCAGGAGGAACTAGATCTTGAGAAAGAAGTTGCTGAGTTAAGGTTCCTGTATCAACAAACTAATTCCGTCTTCATTTATGAAAACTTTAGTGATTTCATTAGAAGAATGATTGATTTAAAGAAGAAAAGAATTCAGAATCTTGTGGAAAGGAATAATCTTTAACAAAGTTATCAGAGTTGGTTACAGCTTTAAAGTTCAAGAAAGATGAAGTCAGCCAGTAGTTGCTCAAGCAAGTGCTACTTTCACCTCATAGCTTACTGTTCCTAACCAAGGCACCTGGGGCGCTTAGTTAGGCTTAAATTTCAGAGGTTACATTCAGATTTCTTGACTAAATAGGTCATAAAGTGCAGCAACACCTGTAACAATTCAGTCCCATTTGGGCGCTGAAAACCCTCCTGGTGCAATTGTGTGTCTAACTTCAACAAATTCTTGACCGAATTGAACAAACCCGAATCCGGCGACAAATGAATATAAGTCGAGATGGCTCGTCGGATTTCTGCTTTCACTTCCGCTGGATTTTTGAGTTTATGGTTGGCGATCGCTCCCCGAAATGGCTTCAATATTGGCTGTGTAGCTAGAGCCAGCCACGAGCGAGTACATTCGTTAAAGTCTTGCTGTTAAGTCTGTCCGCTTGCGCCTGGTAAGTAGCGATCGCGAGTTCTCTCCGACTCTCAAGTGCCTCAATTCCGTT
>CBIHQL010000485.1:0-3904 GCA_966211855.1 uncultured bacterium | reverse complement strand
CAGCAGCCTTATTCACAATAGCGACGAACACTTCACCAAAACTGTAGAGTGGATGTAATTTATTGAACTAATATCGTTCTCAGTTGCTCATGCAGGTGTTTTACAGTATTCGTTTTGGTCAGTTTGATGGCAATCGCCCATCGCAACGCTAGCGATCGCCTGGAAAAAACCTGGCTGTAGGCAATGCCGAGTGATTGAATCATGGCTTATCAGTCGATATAGCGATGACATTCCTTATGTTAGGAGCTTGCCGTGAACTGGTAGGTCATAGATGAATAACGATATTGAGCGATCGAAGGTAGGAAGCTGTGGAGATAACCACCAAACGATTTCTGCTACGTGATTTTGTTCAAGAGGATGAGCCTGCATTCCTTGCCTATCACACTGACCCTCGCTATGCCGAATTTTGTTCATCGGAAGAAGTAGCACCTGATTTTACTCATCAATTGTTTCAACGGTTTATGCAGTGGGCAACTGAAGTTCCGCGATGCAATTACCAATTAGCGATCGTCGATCGCCGTAATCTACAGTTAATTGGTTGTGGCGGATTGCGACAGGATAGCTATGCTGCTGGGCAAGCAGAACTTGGAATTGAGCTAGCACCTCAGTATTGGGGGCGTTATGCCTACGCGATCGAAGTCGGGAAAGCTCTAATTGATTTTGGGTTCCGTGATTTGGAATTGAAGGAAATTATTGGTCTCTCTGTTAGTGCTAACCGGAGAGTAACCCGTCTAGCAGAACGGTACGGATTCCAGGCGATCGGCACACAACCGGGTTCTGATTGGATGCGGGTGCGAGGCTGGAACCAGATTAAGTGGCAGCTCACCAAAGAATCATGGAAGCACTAGTCCCCTCTAAATAGATGTCGATGCGATCGCCAGCATTCAGATGACTGTCTGCGGTTTTGAGTGCCTCGAACTGCCGGAGACGTGGAAACGAAATATCCATGCGACACCCAAGTAGCAAAGAAGACTGGGCATGGCATGGATATTTTTTCGATAGTTGTAGTGCTGGCAATGCCTTAACTAATAGGAATGGTGAGCGATCGCATCTTTAACTGCCAACAACTAGCCGTCTGATTGCTTGCGCCAATAATGGGCAGTCATAAACTGCTGCCACTGTCCGTCGTCTCCTAACATATGAGAAGTCAAGACTCGGTGATCATTGCTCTTGAACTCGATCACGTCTTTGTACTTTCCTAGTTTCTCGTCACCCGTCATAGCAGGCCCATCGGAGTTGAGCGTTAGCACCGTTTCCCCTGCATCTAATTCACCATCGTATTGCCAAAGATACGTCATCATTGAACCGACCCAGGTGCCCACATAGCGCTGTTTATGAGGGTCGTAGCCAAGGGTCATCAGCGTTGTTGCAGAACCGCATCCAGGCATTTCACCCTGTCCTTCTGCCAATATCCAAAGCCCACCCAGTGAGCGAACAATCTCTGTTCCTGTTGATTTTACAGGAGGTTGATCCGATCCCATCATCGCTTCGGTTTCGTAGATCCACTCACCGACGAGTTTCTGGAGCCATTGATGTTCTGTTTGAGGTTGAGCAGGCATGGGTGAAGTTTTTTCAGCTTGGTTGGTTTCCATTTGAATCTCCTTATGATGAATGAGGGATGATTGAGATTAGATTGAAGCTACCTGCTCACAATTGATCATCCACGGTGTCCCGAACTGATCAATCAACATACCAAAGCGAGCAGACCAGAACGTTTGAGCGATCGCCATTTTCACTTTGCCATTTTCTGCCAGAGTGTGAAAAATTCGTTCTGCCTCGTCTGGTGTGGGAACACTCATCTGCACATAAAAGCCTTGAGGAGGTTCAAAATATCCCGGTGGGCAGTCAGATCCCATGAGCAGGCGATCTTCCAGTTCCAGACAAGCGTGCATGATTTTGTCATGCCACTCCAGTGAAACATTTTCGGCAGAGGGTGCTTCTTTGTGCGTCATCATGGTGATCTTGCCACCAAGACATTGCTCGTAAAACTTGAACGCTGCCTCACAATTGCCGTCAAACATCAGGTAAGAATTGAGTTGCATTGATTTCTCCTTAAGTCATCGATTCTGCGTTTTAATGAGCGAATCGGTCGTAGATGAAGTTACGCTTGCTGTCGTGTTTCAACCTGGGCGCGAATGCGGTCTTCCTGCTCCCTCAATTCGGGTGTCAGAGTTTCACCAAAATCCTCTGCCTCGAATATGGGACGGATCTCAATCTCGGAGTCTCCGGGCATGGGGTTAGGGCAGCGCTTCACCCAGGCGATCGCCTCTTCCATTGAGTTCACCTGCCACAGCCAGTATCCTGCAACTAGCTCCTGCGGTGGCGTGAAGGGGCCATTGATGACAGTACGATCGGTTCCTGAAAATTGAACTCGCACTCCCTTTGAGCTAGGATGAAGCCCCTCACCAGCAAGCAAGATACCTGCCTTGGCTAATTCTTCGTTGTACTGCCCCATCTCAGTCAAAAGCTGTTCGCTCGGCATGATTCCAGTTTCGGAGTCTTGGGTTGCTTTAACAAAAACCATGACTTTCATTGTGAAATCTCCTGTTGAGTAGTTTTAAGTTCAAGTGCTAGGGGCGGGGTGTGTTAATCGCTAACTCGCTGTAACACGCTGGAGTTCATCAATCTCGATCTTCTTCATTTGCAGCATCGCAGTTGTCACTTTCTGAGATATTGCCGCATCAGGGTGATTAAGCAACTCAATCAGAATGCGAGGAATAATTTGCCACGAGACGCCATATTGATCTTTGAGCCAGCCGCATTGCTGGGCGGTTTCATCGCCACCCGCAGATAGTTTTTGCCAGTAGTTGTCCACTTCTTCCTGGGTATTGCAAAAAACCTGGAAGGAGATCGCCTCGTTAAATTTGAAAGCCGAACCTCCGTTCAGGGCTGTGAACGGTTGACCATCCAGTTCAAAGCTGACGGTCATAACGGTTCCGGCTGGTTTTCCGTGAATTTCCTGCCCAGCTTCTCCGTATCGGCTGATGTGAACGATCTTTGAATTGCGAAAAATCGACGTATAAAACTGAGCGGCTGTTTCGGCTTGATCATCAAACCACAAGCAGGGGGTAATCATGTGATTGTTTTGCATGATGGTTCTCCTTGAGTTCAATGCGCTGGAAGTCCGGCAATTTCGAGAACAGGGCGAATCTCGACCGTACCAACTCGGGCACCTGGAATGCGGGTGGCGATCGCAATGGCTTCATCCAAATCCTGAGCATCAATGAGATAGAATCCGCCCAATTGTTCACGGGTTTCGGCAAACGGGCCATCCGTCACCAGAGATTTGCCCTCACGCACACGGATACTGGTTGCCGTTGCCACAGGATGCAGGGGAGCAGATGCCACAAACTGGCCCTTGGTATGGAGATCCTGGGCGAGTTGGGCAGATTCTACATAGCAATGTTCCCGCTCGGTGTCGCTCATGGCGTTTTCTTCCATATAGATCAGCAGCAAATATTTCATCCGGTTGCCTCCTTTGTAATTAAGTCGAATGGGAATTGCTTCGATCGACACTTCGCTGAAAAATTTTTTATTAAGTTTCGATCGAGCCTTGCTTCCTTTGTAAGTCAGTCGAACGACAACGGCTCAAATCGACACCGCTTAAAAAACTTAATTCTTAGTACGCTTGTACTTAGATATCATGATTACATTCCTTTGTAAGTCAGTCGAACGGTAGCTGCTCAGATCGACACCTCACCAAAAATTGTGATGGCAGGCATGACTTCAACGACAAAATCAGAGATTGCTCAGGCGATCGCCCACACATACCGCACTGAATGGGGACGCATCGTCGCTATCCTAATTCGGTTGGTAAAAGATTTTGATCTGGCTGAAGAAGCAGCACAAGAAGCGTTTGCAGCGGCAGTGAATCAGTGGGAAACTAATGGAATTCCCGATCTTC
>CBIHQL010000484.1:0-3908 GCA_966211855.1 uncultured bacterium | reverse complement strand
ATCCCACAGAAAACGCGTGACGTTATGGCAGAAACAAATATGACGAGACCCAGCCCCTTTGCGTACAGCTTTGGCAAAACTAGCACTACTGCTGATGATCAGGTCATAGTCTCGCAAATCTAGCGCTCGAAATGCTGAGAAATAGAACGGAGCCATGAGCCGGAAATATTTGGTCGCCCCCGGGATATTCTGTAGCATTGTAGTGTAGACCGGGCGATCGCCTAAATCGATGGTGCGCTGGGGGTCATACAGAGACGTAAAGATGTCTGCCTTAGGATACCGCTTACAAAGCAGTTCAAACACCCGCTCTGCCCCGCCACGCTGGGTCAAGTAGTCATGAACCAAAGCAACTTTCATGGCTATTTAGTCAGTAAGTGAATTGCAACTCTACCCAGAAGCCAATGACTGTCAACAAGACTGAGCATTAACTACTATGTTCGGCTGAATCAGAATTTAGAAAATCTTTCGGAGGCTAGAGTAAGCTGTATCTAACATCAGACCTTTGGTGGGTTTTGTTATGTTTTCGGAGTTCTTGCCATATCCAATGGGGGCCTTGCGACAGGCATGTTGGACACAAGTCTCCAAAGCTGCTGCCTAGGTCATTGCAAACAATCACTCTCGCCTTAGCAGAGCTCAAACTCTCTTTGCATAAAATACAAGATTGATCTACATTCGGAGAATGATTACACTCAATCTGTAATTGCATAACTTGCTCCTACAGTTCTATTCGCTACTAGTGTTAATCACTCAGCCTCAAACACGAGTCGAAAAGGTTCTTGTGATTTAGGGAAAATCAAAGACTTCAGAACCTCAAACAGGGTAACCAGCTATAGCACGAGGAGTAGGAAGGAAATATCCTAACTTGCTCAAGCTTTGGGAAGGCTAGTTTATGTCAGTAGATTAATAACTAAGTACCTCCAGATCAGGGATTAAAAATCGTTCCGTGGATCTTGAGAGTTGTGAGTCTTTGAATAGATAACATCAGTCTTTAACACAATTAACAAGTTGGGTAACTCACTCAATACTCTGCAAGTCATAAGGGAAACGATGGATGTACAGTGTGCGGTAGATGGCTCAGATGTTGAGCTCAAGCCATAGGCCCACATATCCCTGAATTACGCTCGTTGTAAACAAGCTTCACTCAAGATAGGAGCCTTTAAGAGATTAAATCATCACTCTAAAGAGTTAATCTTTATAAAAATTTAATTTATCGGCTCCATCTTTAGAGTGAGATATGTAGCATATCCTCATAATCCGCAATTAGTTTCATGGATATCGCAACATTTTCAAAATCTCGGCGTCTAGAAGATGCGCTGGCCTAGCTAAAGTGCTTGAATTGTGAACCCTGTCTCAATTTAAGGATGTACCACAAGTTGATAACTATTAGCTGAGGAGGAGATAGTCATGCACAAACTAAATGACAATCTGATGTGTAGGGAGAAAACTATGGTTCAACCAAATCCTCAAGTGGCTCCTCAGCCTTCTTTGCCACCGACCCCCCCTGTCGCGATCGCAGCAACAGAACTGCGGCCTTGGGGATCATTTACAGTTTTAGAAGAAGGCAGAGGATACAAAATCAAGCGTATTGAGGTCAAGCCTGGTCATCGTCTTAGCCTTCAAATGCATCATCACCGTAGTGAACACTGGATTGTGCTCTCTGGAACGGCAAAAGTCGTCTGTGGCGATCGCGAGTTAATGCTACATAACAATCAATCCACCTATGTGCCGCAATGCACTCAACATCGCCTCGAAAATGCAGGTGTGATTCCGTTAGTTTTGATTGAGGTGCAAAATGGAGATTACTTGGGAGAAGATGACATTGTTCGTTTTCAAGATGATTACCAACGAGGTCAGGAAAGATAGACAAAAATAAAAAGAGCAAAAAGCGATCGCATTACCTTACGAGTAGCCTGTCATCAATCAAAGTTTTCGTGCAATTTCGCAATCTTTTCCTAATGACGAAAATCTCCTGCTGCAATGTCTCTTAAATTATAAGGAGACTTGCAACAGGGATTTTGTGAGGCTTGTGATGAACTGCCTAACCGTTTACTGTCTCTTTGAGTTCAGCTAACTCTGGCTGATTTTGAGTGGGTTGGTGGAAGATTGCCCAGATTGCTTGTACCACAAACAACATCATTGCCAATGCGCCAATGGTGAAGATGATATCACCGGGAATGCGAAGCCAAACTGTCCATTCCATAAAGTGAGAGTGGATGACTTCTGCACTGCGGGCATACCAGGTGCCGTGGTTGATGGACTGAACTAACTGGTAGAAGCCATTGGGGATGAGACCAAAGATCATCATCACTGCCAGGCCGACGTTGATGTGCCAGAACGAGAAGCGCAGTAGCTTTTCATTCCAAGCTCTCTCAGGCGTGATTTCGCGCAAGGCAAACAGCATCAGTGCCAGGGCTAATGAACCATACACCCCAAATAAGGCAGAGTGAGCGTGAATTGGAGTAGTGTTGAGACCTTGAGAGTAGTAGAGAACAATCGGCGGGTTGATTAAGAACCCAAACACGCCAGCCCCAATTAAGTTCCACACGCAGGTAGCAATAAAGAACCGTAAAGGCCAGCGATAAAAGCCTTCAGCATTTTGCGATAGCTTGAGGGATTTTGTTACTTCAAAACCAATTAAGGTCAGAGGTACAACTTCTAGTGCAGAGGCAACGGAACCCATCGCAGTGATGAAAACGGGTGTGCCTGCAAAGTAGAGATGGTGCAACGTGCCGATGATGCCACTGCCCAAAAAGAGAATTGTGGTCAGGTAGGTGGCTCTTAGGGCTGCTTCGC
Source organism: uncultured bacterium (assembly GCA_966211855.1). Classification (GTDB taxonomy): domain Bacteria; phylum Cyanobacteriota; class Cyanobacteriia; order FACHB-46; family FACHB-46; genus CBIHQL01. The sequence continues at coordinate 1,115 of CBIHQL010000484.1, read as the reverse complement.
GCTTGAGGAAGCCGAGTTCACTACAGAGGTAGGCGATCGCCACCGTTGCAAACACTTCAAAGAATCCTTCTACCCAGAGGTGAACCACCCACCAGCGCCAGTACTCCGCAATACTCATCGGCGTGTGGTTCGAGTACATCAACCCAGCCGAATAGAACAAGGGGATCGTGATTGCAGAATACAGGAAGAAGTGATTTAACCCAGTCCTAGAACCTTCTTGTTGCAGAGCAGGCTTGAGGGTGCGGTACATCAGCCACAGCCAGAAGACCATGCCGCCGATGAGGAGAATTTGCCAGAGGCGACCTAATTCAACATATTCATAACCTTGGTGCCCCAAAAAGAAGCTGAGTTTGGTTCCTAAAATGCCTTGAATGGCTGCCCAAGAACCAATCATAGAACCGACAACAACAACCGTTAATGCTCCGAGTAGAATGCTATTGCCGATCGCTTGTCCTTTAGGCTCTTGCTTACCAAAGCGAGGGGCGAAATACAGACCTGCGGCTAGCCAACAGGTAGCAATCCAGAATACTGCAAGCTGTAAGTGCCATGTGCGGGAAGCGGCGTAGGGCAGGAAGCGATCGAGCGGGACACCATAAAACCCATCTCCCTCAACCGCATAGTGAGCTGTCACCATCCCCATGCCAATTTGCACCAGGAATAGTGCCATTGCTACGCCAAAGAAGAGTGTGGTGACTTTCTGGCTGGCAGTTGCAAGGCGAACGGCAGGACGGGCTGTAACAGTTTGTACTTCCTCTGCGTCTTCGGTTGTTAAGTTGACAAAAAGGAATACGCCAATGCTGCCGATTAACAAAATTACAGAGGCGATCGACCAAATAACGAACTGACCGGGCGCATGGTTGCCCACCAAGGGATCATGGGGGAAGTTGGCTGTGTAAGAAAAGGGTGCATTAAACCGATTGGCGGAAGCTGCCCAGGCAGTCCAGGCAAAGAAGGCGCTGACATTACGGATCTGTTCATTATTAGTAAACCAACCACTGGGGATGGAGAACTCTCGTGAACCATTCGTTAGCAGCGTTTGATAGTTTGCAAACACTTTAGGTAGCGCTTTTGCCTGAGCTGTTGTGAGCGTTAATGCTTGAGTTTCAGGATCAAAA
>CBIHQL010000483.1:0-3910 GCA_966211855.1 uncultured bacterium | reverse complement strand
TAAATAACCATTGCCAATCGTAAAAACAGTTTCTTTTTGGTGGAGTTGAGTGGGTTGAAACTCAGTCTCAGTTGTTTCTAGAACAATCCAGTCGGTTGCGTCCATCAGAGCTACGCCTGTTCCATTTGAGAGGTTGCTTTGTTCTTTATCAGAGTGCCCAAAACTATTTGGCAGGAATCAAACTTTTCCTGCAATTCTTAGGCATAAATAGTGGTGTTTAAAGGTAATTCTAAGTTTCAATAATTACCCGTAAGACTTTTTGTGAAATATATCGTCAAGAGTCTTACTGATGATGCGATCGCCGATAATTATTGATATGTTTGGGCTTAAAATTATTGATGAGCTAAATATCAGTGGAGTTTCAGAAGCTTTAAATACTTATTGGAAAATAGTATGTAAAGTTTAGGTCTCTAAAGTTAAATACCACACTGCCAGATCAAAAATCCTGTTAAATGGCGATCGCAAAAATTAAAAAATATAAACTGCTCTCTTAAAAAATTGAAACGAGCACAACCATTTTTTGATAGTTACTTGGGCAAAATGTTGAGTTGGACTCAGCGTCCGAGAGATGCCCTAGGCTCTAGCTATTTTATTCATTTCTTGGCTCCAAACCGACCGAAGACGCGAGAATCAAAATAGTGGGCGATCGCAAAGAAGTTAAAGAGATGAACGATACCCAGCCAACGTTGGCTAATTTTGAGACGATTGATACGGTTGAGGCGATTGATGCTTTTCTCAGCCGCTTCGGTCATTTTGGCGTGAATTTAGGGCTAGAACGCATTCAGCGCTTGTTGGCTGCCTTGGGCAATCCGCATCAGCAAGTGCCGATTATTCATGTGGCGGGTTCTAATGGCAAAGGTTCGGTCTGTGCCTACTTATCCGCTGTGCTCACCCATGCCGGGTATCGGGTAGGGCGCTATACCTCGCCGCATTTAGTCGATTGGTGTGAGCGGATTTGTCTCAATGAACGACCGATCGCACCATCAGCCTTAGGTCAAGTGTTGCAGCAAGTTGCCACCGCGATTGACCCAGAGCATCCCTCACCGACGCAGTTTGAGGTAATTACCGCTGTAATGTGGCTGTATTTTGCTCAACAGCAGGTCGATATTGCCGTGGTTGAAGTGGGCTTAGGCGGTCGTTTGGATGCCACCAATGTCTGCGATCGCCCCCTCGTGAGCGTGATTACCTCGATCAGTCGAGAGCACTGGCAACGCTTAGGCCCAACCCTAGCCGACATTGCCCGTGAAAAAGCTGGGATTCTCAAACCAGGTTGCCCTGCCGTGATTGGCCCCTTGCCACCTGAAGCTCTAGCCGTTGCTACAAAGCGCGCTCAAGATCTTGGTTGCCCGACCGTTTACCCCAAACCTGCCACCGAAATTAAACGGGGTTGGGCAGAAGTTTCGTCGATCCAATACCCCATCGCTCTCCAAGGCGAAGTTCAGCTCAGCAACTCTGCTTTGGCGATCGCAGCTTTACAGATTTTGCAGCAACAAGGTTGGAATCTGACCAACGAGACAATTGCAGCAGGGATGGCAAAAACCCAATGGCCGGGGCGGTTGCAGTGGGTAACTTGGCGAGGACAACGCTTATTAGTCGATGGAGCGCACAATCCGGCGGGGGCGATCGCGCTCCGGCAGTTTGTTGATAGCCACGGTGACTCCCCCAATACAAAGTATGGCGATCGCCCAATCGTTTGGGTCGTGGGGATGATTGGCACCAAAGACCATGGAGAGGTGTTGGCAGAACTGCTGCGTCCCGGTGACCAACTGCATCTTGTACCTGTACCAGAGCATGAACCTGTCGATATCGAAAAATTAGCCGCGATCGCCCAGCAAGTTTGCCCTGAGTTAGCTCTGTGCCAAACTCATCCAGATTTGTTTGGTGGGTTAGAAACAGCCATCCAGAAAACAAAAGGGGCAGGTGAATCGCCTACCCCCGAAAATTTGATTGTGTTGTCTGGCTCGCTGTATTTGTTAGGTGATTTTTATAAACACCTGCGACAAGAATCGACTTTTTAGGAACTGCGTTGATTCCATTCTTTCTCAGCATCGGCGATCGCTTGATCAACCGTTTTTTGGTTCAGCATCGCCGCTTGCCGGTTGTTGTAGACAATTTTCTGCAATTGCTTAATGTCTTTCATCGCCGGAATCAACACTTCGGCATCTTTGAGTTGGCGGGCACTGACTGAGCGGGCTTTGTCTACCGCTGAACCTTCAGCAGGTATTTGAGTAAAGTAGGGGTCGTCTAAAGCTTTGACGGTTGAGGGCAATACATTCCCTGCTTTCGCAAAAGCCAATTGGTTGTCGTTATTGGTGACAAACAGGGCAAACTTGAGGGCAGCTTCCGGTTGGTCGGTGTCACGCGGAATCACCAAATTCATCACCGCCACGTTTTTCTTGCCAGTCTCTCCAGAAATTTGCGGAGCTGTCGCCGAAACCTGAGCGATCGCGGGGGCATTCTTAGCGATCGTATCTAAGAACTCTGGCCCCGATGCCAAGATCGCAGTTTGCCCTTGCTGGTAGAGGTCAATGGCGTAGCGGTGCCCTTGGGTGAGTGCTTCCTTAGGTAATAGTCCTTTTTGATAGAGGTCAGTCCAATATTGGAAGACGGCCTTGCCTTGGGGAGTATTAAAGGCAGCTTTCCCCTGGGCATCGACTAAGGGCACACCCATTTGCACAAACGATTGCAGCACTTCTGCCGAGTCTTCTGGCACAAAGGTCGCAAAAAAGGCATACTTGCCCGTTTTGTCTTTCACTTGTTGAGCGACCTGGGCTAATTCGGCATAGGTGGCAGGTGGTTGGTTTACCCCGGCTTGCTTGAGCAAATCCGTATTGTAGATGGCAACTCGCGTTGTGAGATACCAGGGAATGCCAAAGCTTTTGCCTTCTAAGGTGCTAGCTTTCCAAATGTTGGGTAAATATTGCTGTTGCTCAGCGGGCGTAACCTTGCCATCTAACTCCAACCAAGCATTGCGAGCTGCAAGCTGAGAGGCAAAATCGGGGTTCAAGTTCACCACATCGGGGGCTGTCTTAGCCGAAACCGCTGTGAGAATCTTGCTCTCCATTGCTGTCCAAGGTACATCTACCCAACGCACTTTAATATTGGGGTTGTCAGTTTCAAACTTGGCGATCAGTTGATTGAAGTAGTCAGTAAACTTTGGCTGCAACTGCATCGTCCAAAATTCGACTTCTTGCTGACCCGATGTGCTTTGTCCGCCTCCGGTGTTTGTCGGGGCAGTGCCGCAACTGACGACCCAACTGAGCAACAAACCCAGCAAGGCCAAAATTCCAAATTGTCTCCAGCGTCTAATAGCTCTCATAAATTCCTGTGGGTCGCGATGTTAAGCCTGCCCTTCAACGGTGACGGCAGCAGCAGCGGCAGTAGCGCGTTCTCTGGCTTGCTCGATCGTGTCACCCAAAGCCAAGGCTACCCCCATGCGCCGCTTCTTGTAGCAAGACGGTTTGCCAAAAATGCGGATTTTGCTAGTTGGGATCTGCAACGCGGTTTCCACCCCTTGGTAGTTGGGGCTATCTCCAGGATTGGTTGCTAAAATCACCGCCGAAGCGCCTGGTTTGATCAGGTCAATCGAGCCAATGGGTAGACCTGCGATCGCCCGTACATGCAATTCAAACTCAGACATGGTTTGACTGATCATCGTCACCATGCCTGTGTCGTGAGGTCGGGGGCTGACTTCGCTAAAGTAAACCGTTTGCTCACCAGATGGGTCACCTTGAATAAATAACTCCACGCCAAAGATGCCCCAACCGCCTAACGCTTCAGTAATCTGGCGACCGATCTCGTGGCACTGCTCTAGCGTGGCTGAGTTCAGCGGGCAGGGTTGCCAAGACTCGCGGTAGTCACCATCCACTTGAATGTGACCAATGGGTGGGCAAAAGTGGGTGCCATCAAC
>CBIHQL010000482.1:0-3924 GCA_966211855.1 uncultured bacterium | reverse complement strand
CCACATTGCCCCCCATCACCATTTCCGGTGTCGAGCTTGTGGGGCGATCGAAGATTTAGCTTGGGAACTGGTGAGTATGCCGCAGCTCGATCACATGCGATCGGGGTTGACGATCGAGACTTATGAACTCACGGTCTATGGCGTTTGCGATCGCTGCACTCCTAACGCCTGATCACCGAGAAAGTTTACGGAAGATTTCGCTCTGTTAAGCTCTTTAAACTCCATCTACGTCCTGCCTCGTCAACCATCAGAGGTGGTAACTCTGTGATGTAAAATCCTGAAGTTAGTAAATGGCGATTAGTACATAGAGTCGGAAGAGCATGGATCGGAAGTCAACGGTTGTCATTACAGGTGCCTCCTCCGGAGTGGGGCTATACGCTGCAAAAGCACTTGCTGCGAGAGGTTGGCATGTCGTCATGGCCTGTCGCAATCTTGAAAAGGCAGCCAATGCAGCTCAAGAAGTGGGTATGGCAAAAGATAGCTATACCTTGATGCACATTGACCTTGGCTCTCTAGATAGTGTGCGTAAGTTTGTTGACGAGTTTAGGGCCAGTGGGCGATCGCTAGAAGCATTAGTCTGCAACGCAGCGATTTATATGCCTCTGATTAAAGAGCCTCTACGCAGCCCTGAAGGCTATGAGTTGACAATGACTACCAATCATTTGGGTCATTTCCTTCTATGCAACTTGATGCTCGAAGATCTGAAAAAATCGACCGCTGAAGATAAGCGATTGGTGATTTTAGGAACCGTTACCCACAACCCTGATGAATTGGGCGGTAAGATTCCTCCTCGACCCAACTTAGGCAACTTTGAAGGGTTTGAAGCAGGTTTCAAAGACCCAGTGACCATGGCGGATGGTAAAAAATTTGAACCTGTCAAAGCTTACAAAGATAGTAAGGTTTGCAATGTGCTAACGATGCGAGAGCTGCACCGCCGTTATCACGAGTCTACAGGGATTACCTTCAGCTCACTTTATCCGGGTTGTGTCGCTGATACACCTCTGTTCCGCAATCACTATCCTTTATTCCAAAAACTGTTCCCCTGGTTCCAAAAAAATGTCACCGGAGGATATGTCTCTCAGGAATTAGCGGGTGAGCGGGTGGCGCTTGTCGTGGCTGATCCTGAGTATCGCCAGTCTGGTATTTACTGGAGCTGGGGCAACCGTCAGAAGAAAGATGGAAAATCCTTCGCTCAGAAAGTATCCCCTCAAGCGCGTGATGATGCCAAGGGCGAAAGAATGTGGGATCTCAGCGCCAAGTTGGTAGGGACTGTATAACAACTTCAGCACTCTGAGTGAATCACTCTTAATCCCTCTTCCGGCTTGGGAGAGGGACTTTTAATAGATAGGGAATCTATGAAAGTTGTCGGCAAAACCAGCACTCGATTTGCTGTAAGGCAATATCCCTTCATGAGCTGGTTATTTAGTGGTTTGGTTTTGGCATTCAGTCTCTCTATTTTTTGGCCTTTATTGTTTGGTGGGCCAGGTGCCTTATGTCCTCGACGGTATGGGTCTGGAAGCCCTTGTAGCTGGGTAGACGGTGTCTTTGCGCTTATTGCTTTAGCGATCGCGGTTGGGGCATTTTTGAGAGCTTCGATTGATACATGTACCTTTTATAAAAGCCTGCAAAAAGTAGTTTTAGAGCGTAAACGGCTGTTTGAAACACAAATTATCGAATACCCACTGCATACCATTTCACAAGTTGCAGTTCGAGAATATCCAGGGCGCTGGGGTCGTCGGTTTTATCGGGCTGTATTAGTGTTACGCTCAGCGGCTGAGGTGCCAATTCATCAAGATCAGGTCAGCGATCGCCAGATTCATCACATCGTTGAAGAGGCCAATCGGTTCCTCGACAATAAACCTTAAACCACGCGTAAGGGCGAAGCATTCGGGCAAGGTCTTGTAGGTTTTGCAAGGGCTTGTCTACCGAATGCTTCGCCCCTACCTACAGATGGGCTTTCTGGAATGGAGTTGAATGGTGCTGTAGTTGTAGCACGATGAATCGATTAAGCTAAGATTTGTTTGGCAACTGTTGGGAGCATAAAGCCATGAAGAACCTAACTTGGAAAACTCGCGATCGCTACATCCAAGTTGAGGTTTTGGTATGGAATCAAGAATTCTTTTACGAGCAGATCATCTCGGTTACGAACTAACGGCAGACCGGACTTTATTTCAAGACATTCAGATCACAATTCAGGCAGGCGATCGCATTGCTTTGGTTGGCCCTAACGGGACAGGTAAATCAACACTGTTGCAGCTTCTGGCGGGTCAGCTATTGCCTAGTTCTGGGTCTGTGAGCCGTCAAGCACCTATTTATTACTTGCCCCAAACCAGTACATTATCTCCTACTCTCAAGCATCAAACAGTTCTAGAGTGGCTGAGCGAGATTCGAGATGATTGGTGGGCGATCGCAGATATTTTAGAGGTGAAGTTAGCGACGACGCTCGATCTCTCTTTACCGATCGCGAGTTTGAGTGGGGGAGAACTCACCAAACTGTTTTTGGCAGTGGGTTTGGCTGCGGAACCAGAGATCTTGTTGCTGGATGAGCCAACGAATCACATGGATCTAGCCGCGCTGGAGAACTTGCGGCAGTTTCTCAATCAGTTTGCTGGGGCGTTTGTGATTGTCTCCCACAAGCCATTTTTTCTAGACCAAGTAGCGCGAACCATTTGGGAACTCTCTCCTTGCCAGATTCAAGTATACGGGGGTAATTTCTCATTTTATCAAGAGCAACAGGCGATCGCAGCGGAGATGGCACAACGCAATCATGAAGTGGCTTACAAGGAGTTGAAGCGGGCTAGAGCAGCGGCCTTGCGAGAACAACAACGAGCAGCGCGATCGCAACGAGAGGGACGGTTACAAGCGAATGATAACAGCATGGGTAAAGCAGCGAAACGCTATTTCGAGAACCGAGCTTCGGCAACGGCGGGGACTGCATCTCAAAAGCATGAGCGAGCTGTGAATCAGGCGCAACAACGAGTTAGTGAAACTAAAATCAGAACGACTAAACCGACTTTAATCCGTCTGGAGGAGACGCAACGAAAGGGTAAGAACCTGATCGATATTCAAGGAGCCAAGTTGCATGTGGGCGATCGCGTTTTGATTGCAAATCTCGATCTCCGGGTGGCTACGGGTGATCGCATTGCAGTGTTAGGGGCGAATGGGTCGGGTAAGTCGAGTTTGGTGAAGGCAATTTGTGGGTTTGAGGGAGCGGCAACGTTGGATGGAGGAGAGATCCGCATTTCTCAGACGATGCGAGTGGTGTATCTCGATCAAGCTTATGCAGTGGTCGATCGCAAGAAGACGCTGTTAGAAAACATGCAGGCTGCAAACCCTCGACTAGAGTATCAACGTCTGCGGCAACAGTTGGGGCATTTTCTCTTCTTTAATCAAACGGTGGAGAAACGAGCATCGGTGTTGAGTGGGGGAGAGTTGGCACGTTTGGCGATCGCGATGCTGAGTATCTCGGAGATGGATTTGTTGATTCTCGATGAACCGACAAACAATCTGGATATTGCCACCGTGGCACAGATGATTGAGGCATTGAATGAATACAAGGGAGCTTTATGGGTGATCTCCCACGATCTCGATTTTCTCAGTCAAATTGGCATTACCCAAGCTTTGAAGCTTCACGAGCAGAGATTGGAAGCAGCGATCGCTCTCCCTAATGATCTCCCTCAATTTCATCAGGAGCTACTGTAAACACCACCTTTCTGAAGGATTAAGTATTTCCTAGAGGGGAGGCATTGTAGTTCAGTCTCACTCTCTAACCAATAACTAGAAATAGATGCAGAAGTTTAAAGAGGAAACTTCTTCCCTGCTGTCGGTGACAAGTTCCATAAAGGTTTGGTGTTGAACAAAAACTGGTATCTACAGCCCAATCTTCTTCCATACAGGTTTCTTGAGACTTTCGCGTTAGATGGT